>JBKJLU010000386.1:0-10636 GCA_046596815.1 Acidimicrobiales bacterium
ACCGCCGAGGGTCCGAAGGTCGTCGAGTACAACGTCCGGTTCGGCGACCCCGAGGCCCAGGTCGTGCTGCCCCGGATGTCGAGCGACCTAGCGCGGTTGTTGTTCGAGGCGGCGAACGGTGAACTCATCAGTGAGCCCGCCTTTGTCGACGATGCCGCCGGTCGACAGCACGACGGTGACGGCGGCATCGTCGACAAAGGCGGGCTCACTGATGAGCTCACCGTTCGCCGCCTCGAACAACAACTGCGCCAGGTCGCTCGACATCCGGGGCAGCACCACCTGGGCCTCGGGATCGCCGAACCGGACGTTGTACTCGATGACCTTCGGCCCGTTCGGTGTGAGCATCAGCCCGGCATACAGACAGCCGCGGTAGTCGACGCCGCGATCGCGCAGGGCGTCGAGCGTCGGCTGCACGATCGACTTGGCGATGGCCTCACCATCGATGGCGGCCACGGGGGAGAAGGCACCCATGCCACCGGTCATCGGGCCGACGTCGCCGGTACCTATGCGTTTGTGGTCGCGCGACGTCGCCAGCGGGACCGCTCGCCGGCCGTCGCACACGCACAGCAACGACAACTCGGGGCCGGTCATGCCCTCCTCGATGACGATCGATCCGTGTTCGAGCTTTTCCTGCACGTCGACTCGGGCCTCGTCCAACGACTCGGTGACGAGGACCCCCTTACCCTCCATGAGGTAGTCGGTCTTGATCACATACAAGCCGGGTAAGGACTCGAGGAAGCGCAGCGCTTGGTCGAGCTGCAGCGGCGCGAACGATTTGTGTCGAGCCGTCGGGATGCCGGCGGCGTCGAGCACCTCCTTCATCCACGCCTTCGACGTCTCCAGCCGCGCGCCGTCGATGCCGGGTCCGAAAACGACCTTGCCTCGCGACCGCAACGCGTCGGCGAGCCCCGCAGACAGCGGCGCTTCGGGGCCGATGACGACGAGGTCGGCCGGCTCGACCTCGTCGACGACGACCGACGTACGAGCCAACACCGACCGGAGGGCGTGCTCCCGCGCGCCGTTGCCTACGACGTGGACGAGCACCGGTTCAGGACGCGGAATTCCGCTCTGAGGGGCTGCTCGGGCCCAGGTGGACGAACTGATCGCGGGCGCGACCGACGGCGACCATATTGATGGGGACACCGCACTCCCGCTTGAGCAGGTCGAGGAAGTCGTGGGCTTCCTTGGGGAGGTGGTGCGGCTCGAATGCTCCAGAGAGGTCGCACTTCCAACCGGGAAGCTCTTCGTAGATCGGCTTGGCCCGGTGCAGTTCACTCTGGTGGTACGGCAGATCCCGGACGACTCTGCCGTCGATCTCGTAGGCGACACACACCTTCAGGATGTCGAACTGGTCGAGCTTGTCGATCTTCCCGACCATCAACTCGCTCAACGAATTGAGGCGAACGGCGTGGCGCATCATCACGGTGTCGAACCATCCGACGCGTCGACGCCGGCCGGTCACCGAGCCGAACTCCTCGGCCCACTCGATGAGCTGGTCGGCCTCGTCACCAAGCAACTCGGTGGGGAACGGTCCCGATCCGACACGAGTCACATAGCCCTTGGCGATGCCGATCACCCGGCTGATGTGGAGAGGTCCGATCCCGGCTCCGACGCACGCGCCGCCGGCGACCGGGTTCGACGACGTGACGAACGGATAGGTGCCGTGGTCGAGGTCGAGGAAGGTCGCCTGGGCACCCTCGAAGAGCACGTTCTGCCCCATCTCCAAGGCCTCGTGCACCAGGTTGACCGTGTCGGTGATGAGCGGACGGATGCGGGGCAGGTACTCGTCGAGGTACAGCGACGCGATCTCGTCGGCCTGCTTGGGCAGCCGGTTGAAGATCTTGGCCAGGGTGTTGTTCTTCTCCTTCAACACCACGTCGAGTTTCTGGCGGAAGATCTTCGGGTCGAGCAGGTCCTGTACGCGCAGGCCGATGCGGTTGGCCTTGTCGGCATAGGTCGGGCCAATCCCCGACTTGGTCGTGCCCAGCTTGTTCTTGCCGAGACGCCGCTCGGTCAGGGCGTCGATCTCCTCGTGGTACGGCATGATCAGGTGAGCGTTGCCGCTGAGGCGCAGGCGCGTGCAGTCGATGCCCTTGCCCTCGAGCGTGTCCATCTCCCGGATCATCACGCCGGGATGCACGACCACGCCGTTGCCGATCACCGGCGTGATGTGGTCGTACAGAATCCCGCTCGGAATGAGCTGGAGGATGTACATCTCCCCGTCGACCACGATGGTGTGGCCAGCGTTGTGGCCGCCTTGGTAGCGCACGACCATCTGCATCTCTTTGGCGAGCAGGTCGGTGAGCTTGCCTTTTCCTTCGTCACCCCACTGGGTGCCGACTACGACGGTGCCTGGCACGCGTCTCTCCCTCAGGTAGAAGTGGGATTACACGTCAGACTACCCCGACGCCGCACATCACCCGCAGCTGGTAAACGTGACCGGGCCTTTGCCCTCGACCTTGAAGCCCCTGCGATCGCGAGCGACCTCGTCGAGGGCGCGGCGCAACTCGGCGTCGTCCTGCAGCGAATCCATGGCGATGGTGGTGCGGACGCAGGTGTTCTTGCCGTCGCGCCAGGCGACGTAGCGGTCGCCGCCCCAGCCCTCGGCTGCGCTTCGACCGTCGGTGCCGCTGGCGTTGAGCACGAGGAGGAGACCGAGTTCGCCGAGCACGCCGGCGTCGATCTCCTCGCCGTCCGGCTTGGGGTTCTCGACCGGGACGAGGATCTGGCCCTCGATGAACGTCTCCGGGTGGAGAAGGTGTTCGGAGGTCGACGGCGGCTCTCCGAAGGCCTGGTCGAGTCGAGCCTGGCCGCCGCCCCGCACCACGGCGCGGGTGAAGTCAGGGCCGACGAGGTAGGGAAAAGCGACGAGCTGCAGCAACACCCGGGGGACATCGGGATCGATCCCGCTACCGGCCTCGGCCTCTTCCTTCTCGGCCTGCTTCTGCTCGCGGTTCGACAGCGATGCGAGGTACAGCTCCTCGATGCGGACGGCGTCACCCTCGACCAGTCCGGTGAGGCCCTGAGACGCTTCGTCGTCGCGGTCGTCGAGGTCTTTGCGGTCGATGTCGAAGTGTTGGTCTTGCACCGCGTGGACGAGCTCGTGGACCAGCGTGGTCCGCACGCTCGGCGTCAACTTCTCGCCCCTGACCACGAGATCATCAGACTCGGTGTCGTAGAACCCGGCAACGGCGTCGCCGTAGAGCGTCTCGACCGCCTTTTCGAGATCGATGCCCTTCTCGAGGAGGCCCAGACCCTCGAGCACCCGTTGCGTCGTCAACAGTTCTTCCTTGGCCTCAGCCGAGTCTTCCTCCTCCTCGCCCTTGAGCCTTGCCCGGAAGGCCTCGTCGGCGAGCAGCGTGACTTCGACCGGTGTCTTGAAGGCCAGCCCTCGTTTCTCCTGGACGAACCGCATCAGCTCGGGGAGCAGGCGCTCGACCTCGGGCGCCTCCGGGCCGGGGCGCTGGTCGGGGCTGACCGACACGGTGCGGTCCCCGCCCTCCGCCGCCGGTGCATCGTCCTTGGCCTCCGTCGAGGCCGCGTCGTCCTCGGCCTCATCGAGGGGTGTGGTCACACCGGAGGAAACGCCGCCGGCCAGGTTCGAGCCGTCATCCGTCCCGACGGCGGCCGCCGAGAGCAGCCCGGCTATCAACAGGACCGCCGTCACGATGCCGAGGACGAGCACGGCTCGCCGTGACTGCGGTGGCGGAGTGGCCTCGACGGCCCCGCGCAGGCCGGCGGGTGCGGCGTTGAGGCAGGACGAGCACGGACCGGGTCCGAGATTGGCTTGGCCGCAGTGGCACGTCCAGGCTTCGAGCACCCCACCACTGTGGGTCATCGGCGGCCCGTACGCGAATCGCCCCTCCGGATGGGGGCGGTCGCCTGGTCATTCCGGGCCGTTACAGATGACACCAGAAGGCCATATGACGACCGTCGGTGGCGACGTACGTTCTATGGGTGAGTCTGTGGTCTGCGGCCGAGTGGCTGGAACTCGGTGCGTTCGCCTTGCTTGGGGTGGTCGCGATCGTGCAGTGGCGCCGGCGCAGCGGCAAGGCCGCCGCCCGGTTGGCCCAGGCCTTTGCGCTCTTGGGGGCCTACGTCGTGCTCCGCCGCTTCGTTCCGGCCGAGTCCCCCGAGGGGCTGGCGCTGTGGGCTCGCAAGGTGCTGATCGTGGTCCTGGCGTTGTTCCCGTTCTGCCTCTACCGGTTCACCGGGGCCTTCACCCCTTCCTCGCGTCGCAGCAACATCGTCGCCGGCGCAGCCACCGCCGGACTCATCGTCGCCACCTTCTGCCTCCCGTCCTTGGCCCGCAGTCCTGAGCGTCTGCCCGCCTGGGCGGTGCTCTACCGGATCGCATTCGTCGCCGACTGGACGGTGCTGTCGGCGATGGCCGCCAGCCGCCTCTGGCGATCGGGACGGAGCCAACCGACGGTGATCCGTCGACGCATGCGCACGCTCGGGCTGGCGGCGGCCGTCCTCAACCTCGCCGTCCTGATGGCGGGCTCGTCGACCACCCCGGATTCCGGTGTCCTCACCATCAGCGCCCGGATCCTGGGCCTCCTGGCCACCGTCCTCTTCGCCGTCGGGTTTGCACCGCCGAGCGTCCTCCGAATCCTGTGGCGCCGACGCGAGGTCGCGGCGTTCCACCGAGCCGAGAACGACCTCATGGTGGCGGACTCTGTGGCGCGGGTCGCAGAGATCGTCCTTCCGCACGCCGCCGAGCTCGCCGGCGCGCAGGCTGCGGTCCTCCTCGATGCCGACGGCTCGACGCTGGCGCAACACCGGATGAGCGACGACGACGTTGCCGCACTTGGGCCACGGCTCGCGGCCGAAGGGCGAGCCGACGCCTCCAACATCAACACCCCCGGACTGGTGGCCATCCGGCTCCGGGGAGGCTGGATGGCCATGACGACGAGCGAATCGACGCCGTTCTTCGGAAGCGGCGAGCTGAAGTTGCTCGAGAGCCTGGCCCACTTCGCCGGGTTGGCCCTCGAGCGGGCCGAGCTCCACGAACGTCAGCGAGCAGGACAGGTTGCACTGGCCGAGCGGGAGGCCCAGCTGGCCGAAGCCCAACGGACGGCCCACCTGGGGAGTTACCGCTGGGATCTTCGAACCCAGGTCGTCACCTGGTCTGATGAGATGTACCGGGTGCTCGGATTCGAGCCGGGTGAGCCCGGTGCTCGGCGCTCGTTCATGGACCGGGTGCACCCCGACGATCGGCTGCGGGTGTCGGCGATGCGAGAAGGAACGGTGAACCAGACCGAACCCTCCGCCGCCGAATACCGGATCGTCCTCCCTGACGGACAGGTGCGGTGGATACAGGGGCGTCTCAGCCCGACGGTCGAGGACGGGGCAACGGTCGCCCTGACCGGCACCCTCCAAGACATCACCGAGGCCAAGTTGGCGGAAGAAGTCATCTCCTTCCAGGCCCGCCACGACTTCTTGACCCAGCTGCCGGTTCGCGCCCTGTTCATCGAGCGTCTCGCCACCGCGCTGGAACGACGCGCTTCGGGCGACGGTTCGGTCGCCGTTCTGCTCTTCGACGTCGACCGGTTCAAGTGGTTGAACGACAGCCTCGGCCACGCCGCCGGCGACCGGCTGCTCATCGAGTTCGCGACGCGCCTGCGATCGGTGGTTCGGCCACAGGACATGGTGGCCAGGTTCGGTGGCGACGAGTTCGTGGTGCTCTGCGAGAACGTCGGGCCCACCGATGCCCGGAACCTGGCCGAACGCATGGCCCACGCACTGACCTCGCCCGTCGACGTCGGCGGCGGAGAGACCACGATGACGGTGAGCATCGGCATCGCGCTCGCCTCGGTCGCCGACGACGACGCCACCCCCGAGTCACTCGTCCGCGACGCGGACACCGCCATGTACCGAGCCAAGGAGGTCGGTCGCAACTGCATCGAGATCTTCGACATCACGACTCGCCTCGTGGCCTTCGCCCGCCATGAGACGGCGAACGCCTTGCGCCGCGGCATCGACGCCGACGAGTTGGTCGTGCACTTCCAGCCCGAGCTCGACATCACGACGGGCAGGACCGTGGGGGTCGAGGCTCTGGTTCGCTGGAACCACCCACAGCGAGGGCTCGTGCCTCCGGCCGAGTTCATCACCATCGCCGAGGAGACCGGACTCATCGTTCCCCTCGGTGCCGCCGTGTTGCGGGAGGCCTGCTCGGTCATGGCCGGGTGGCAACGCTTCGATGCCGAGCGAGCGGCGATGTCCGTCTCCGTCAACCTCTCCGCCCGCCAGCTCCTCGCCCCGAACCTGCCCGACGTCGTGGGCGATGCGCTGGAGGCGTCGGGCCTGCCTCCGGAATCGCTGTGCCTGGAGATCACCGAAAGCGTGCTGCTCGAAGACAGTGAAGCCTGCGCACGCGCGCTCGAGCGACTGAAGTCGTTCGGGGTTCGCATCGGCGTCGACGACTTCGGCACCGGCTTCTCCTCGCTGACCTACCTCAAGCGCTTCCCCGTCGACATCCTCAAGATCGACCGATCGTTCGTCGATGGCCTCGGTCGTTCACGGGAGGATCGGGCCATCGTGGCCAGCATCATCGACCTCGCCCACGCGTTCGGTCTGACCACCATCGCCGAGGGCGTGGAGACGGCCGAACAGCTGGCAGAGCTCAAGACCCTGGGATGCGAGCTGGGGCAGGGCTACCTCTGGAGCCGACCGCTGGCCGCTGCCGACGCCGACGAGTGGATCTCCACCGCCTCAGCGAAGCTGCCCCGTGAAGTCGAGCGGGCGACGACCCGTCGTGGTCGGCGTTGCACACACCGCGTGCTGCTCGTCGACGACGACCAGCGGATGCGCAAACTCCTGCGCCTCGTCCTCGACGGCGAGGGCGGCGTCGACGGCAACGAGTTCGAGGTCATCGGAGAGAGCGAGGACGGACGGGAGGCCATCGCCCTCGCCCGGCACCACCGCCCCGACATCGTCCTCCTCGACCTCGCCATGCCCGGAATGGGCGGGCTCGAGGCGCTCCCCCTCATCCTGGCCGTGGCTCCCGACGCCAAGGTGGTCGTCTTCTCCGGACTCGATTCCGATGCGTTCGCGGCGTCCGCGGAACGACAGGGTGCGGCCGCCTATATCACCAAGGGATCCGATCCGACCGACCTGTGTCGCGTCCTGCGCCCCCTCATGTCAGCAGCGGCCGGGCGGCACTAGCAAGGGGCATCGATCTCGAAGGAGGGCAGGGGCCGGACGAAGGCCTCAGGGGCGCTGGCGACGGGCCAATGCGCTCGCCGCTTCGCGTTTCAGGTCCCCGCCCTCGTCGTCGTTGGGGGCGACGACGCGCCAGGCCGGAACGTGCTCTCGAAGGGGGAAGCGGAGGGCTTCGCCGTAGGGCTGGTCGACGGCGTCGCTCGTCCTGCCGTACACGTGCACGTGCATGTGCTGGCGCTCGGGACGGTCGACGCCCCAGTTGCCGTTCTCCTGGAAGTTGAACCAGGCGGTACCGAACACGGCCTCGAGGGCGTCGGCGGCGACCATCGTGAGGAGTTCGACCGACAGCAGCGCCCCGGCGGAGAGATCCCGCCGACTCCGAACATGGAGCTTCGGGGTGGCGACGAGGTGACCGCCGTCCTGGGGGGAGATGTGGGGTCGCGGAGGCAACAGCACGCGCGCCTCCTCGGTCTCGCACAGCACGTACGCGTCGTCCGGTTCACAAACGTGACAGCCCATCACGCTCATTTAACCCCGTTCCGTGCGGGGACGATGTCGAGTGCAGCCATCGGTCGACCGAAGGAGAGGGCCGCCCGCCAAGGCGCCACCGACAATGACGATCTCGCACTCGTGGCCGCCATCGCGTTCACGGCGTACGGCGCCGCCCTCGCTATTTGAGGACGAGGTCCTCGCCAGCGACGTCGACCGTGACCATCGCGCCCTCCTCGTAGCGGCCTTCGAGCAACGCCGAGGCCAACGTGTCCGAGATCGAACGCTGGATCAGACGCTTCAGGGGACGGGCGCCGTAGGCCTCGTCGTACCCACGCTCGGCCAGCCAGCGCATGGCGTCCTCGGTGACCTCGAGGCCGAGGCGTCGTGAGGCCAGCCGCTTCTCCAGGCCTTTGAGTTGGATGCCGACGATGGCGGCGAGGTCGTCCCGCGTGAGCGAACGGAACCGAATGATCTCGTCGATGCGATTGAGGAACTCGGGCTTGAAGAATTCACGCGGGTCGCCCGGATAGTTCGACGTCATGATGAGCACACAGTTGGAGAAGTCGACGGTGCGGCCCTGTCCGTCGGTGAGCCGTCCGTCGTCGAAGACCTGCAACAGCACGTTGAACACGTCGGGATGGGCCTTCTCGAGCTCGTCGAGGAGGATCACCGAGTACGGCCGGCGGCGGATGGCCTCCGACAGTTGGCCGCCCTCGTCGTACCCGACGTAGCCGGGAGGCGCGCCGATGAGGCGGGCCACCGAGTGCTTCTCGCCGTACTCACTCATGTCGATGCGGACCATGGCCCGCTCGTCGTCGAAGAGGTAGTCGGCGAGCGTGCGCGCCAGCTCGGTCTTGCCGACGCCCGTGGGACCGAGGAACAGGAAGGTGCCGATGGGCCGATCGGGGTCGGACAGCCCGGCCCGCGAGCGACGGATGGCGTTGGCCACCGCGTTGACCGCTTCTTCTTGGCCGACGACCCGTCCGTGGAGCGCGTCCTCCAAATGGAGCAGCTTGGCCATCTCGCCCTCCATGAGGCGCGAGACCGGGATGCCCGTCGACTTGGCGATCACCTCGGCGATGTCCTCGGCGTCGACCTCCTCCTTCAGCATCCGCTGCCCCCCTTGTTGCTGGGTGAGCCGCTCCGATGCTTCGGTGACCTTGCCCTCCAGCTCGGGCAGCGCGCCGTACCGGATCTCGGCCGCCCGTCCGAGGTCGCCATCGCGTTCGTAGCGTTCGGCTTCCGTGCGCTTCTGCTCGAGGGCCTCCTTGAGCTCACGAATCGAGGCGATGGCTTCTTTCTCGGCCTGCCAATGTCCCTTCATTCCGTCCGACTGCTCGCGCAGGTTCGCCAGCTCTTCATCGAGCTTCACCAGACGTTCGGCCGACGCGCTGTCGGTTTCCTTCTCGAGGGCCAGGCGCTCGATCTCGAACTGGCGGATGCGGCGCTCGACGACGTCGATCTCGGTGGGCATCGAGTCGATCTCGATGCGCAAACGCGACGCCGCCTCGTCCATGAGGTCGATCGCCTTGTCGGGGAGGAACCGCCCGGTGATGTAGCGGCTCGACAGCACCGCCGCGCTCACGAGCGCCGAATCCTGGATGCGCACGCCGTGGTGCACCTCGTAGCGCTCCTTGAGGCCGCGCAGGATGGCGACGGTGTCCTCGACCGACGGCTCGCCCACGTAGACCTGCTGGAACCGCCGTTCGAGGGCGGCGTCCTTCTCGATGTGTTTGCGATATTCGTCGAGCGTGGTCGCGCCGATCATCCGTAGCTCGCCGCGAGCCAACATCGGCTTGATCATCTGCCCGGCGTCCATGGCGCCTTCGGCCGCGCCGGCTCCGACGATCGTGTGCAGCTCGTCGATGAAGGTGATGACCTCGCCGCCCGAGTCCTGGATCTCCTTGAGGACGGACTTCAACCGCTCCTCGAACTCGCCGCGGTACTTCGACCCTGCGACCATGGCTCCAAGGTCGAGGCTCAGAAGTCGCTTGTTCTTCAGGCCCTCGGGAACATCGCCCTCGACGATGCGGTTGGCCAGGCCCTCGACGATGGCCGTCTTTCCCACGCCCGGTTCACCGATGAGCACCGGGTTGTTCTTGGTGCGCCGAGACAGCACCTGGATGACGCGGCGGATCTCCTCGTCGCGCCCGATGACGGGGTCGAGCTTGCCCTTGCGCGCATCCTCGGTGAGGTCGCGTCCGTACTTCTCGAGAGCCTGGTACGCCTCCTCGGGGTTCTGGCTCGTGACCCGGTGACTCCCCCGCACCTCTTGCAACGCACTCAGTAGGTCTTCGCGACTCACGCCGATCCGCTCGGCCAGGGCGAGGACGATGTGTTCGATGGAGAGGTACTCGTCTCCCAGCGCCGACTTCTCGCCGTCAGCCCGCTCGAGCGCTTCCCGCAGCGCCCGATTCATCGTCGGGTCGACGCCACCGTAGGCCTTGGGGAGCTTGCCAAGACCGTCCTCGATCTTGTTGCGGAGGCTCAGCGGTGCCACGCCCACCCGCTCGAGCACCGACAACACGACCGTGCCCTCCTGCCCGAGCATGGCCATCAGGAGATGGTCGGGCCCGACCTCGGGGTTGTTGCGGGTGCGGGCCGAGGAGACGGCGGCCTCGAAGGCCTCCTGGGTCTTGAGGGTCCAGCGATTCGGGTCAAGCGCCAATGTCACACCTCAGGTGAGCAGGAACGTTGATCGTGACACGTAGAACTTCGCCGGGCCTGCGTCTGTTCCCTGACGCGCCGAATTCGGGGGCCCCCGCAGGAACCCCCGAAAGCGGTGCGGCTAGGCCAGCCGGCGACGGCGGATGCGCTCGGGCAGCACGGCGATGCCACCGAGAACGATCAGCGTGAGCGCCACCTGGAGCTGGCGGGCGGCGCTGAGACCGGTGCGCACGAGCGGCTGGGGAGCCGCTGCGGGCGGAGGCGCCGGTGCGGCCAGTGGGGCCGGCGGGGCCGACTCGGGAAGCGGCCGGAC
>JBKJLU010000391.1:0-3433 GCA_046596815.1 Acidimicrobiales bacterium
CTTCACCAACCCGAGCACGAACAGCTTCAAGCGCCTCGTCCCCGGCTACGAGGCGCCGGTGAACCTCGTCTACAGCCAGCGCAACCGGTCAGCGGCGTGTCGCATCCCGCTCGGTCAACGGAGCCCGAAGGCCAAGCGGGTCGAGTTCCGTTGCCCCGACTCCACATCGAACCCCTACCTCGCCTTCTCGGCGATGATGCTCGCTGGCCTCGATGGCATCGCCAACCGCATCGAGCCGCCCACGCCGATGGACAAGGACCTCTACGACCTCCCGCCCGAGGAGCTCGCCAACGTCCCCCAGGTGCCCGGCTCCCTCGAGGCAGCGCTCGATGCACTCGAGGCGGACAACGACTTCCTCCGCGTCGGCGGCGTCTTCACCGACGACCTCATCGACACCTGGGTCCACTACAAGCGCACCCACGAGGTCGATGCCCTGCGCCTCCGACCCCACCCCTACGAGTTCACCCTCTACTACGACATCTGACGAGCACGTGCCCTGACCTGGGCAAACACGGGTCTGAGAGCAGCTCGTTCCGTCTGTGTTCCGTCACAGCGGCGGTCAAGGACGGCCGACAGAGTGATATCGCGCGTTGCCACGGTCGACTGCTGACGAGTAGGCGAGAGGAGCAGGGCGGGCTTACTGTCGCCGCGCTCAGCCGGGACGACGTGACGCGGGAGCTGGCGCAGGACACTGCCCCCGATCGGCACTTTCGTCGCGGTGGAATGGTGGGGAGCACCGCGCGTTAGGTGGCACCCGGCCGATCTCAGAGATCGCGTAGCCGAGCCTCAGATGGCGTCATCGCTTCCGCGGGCGATGGGTTGGGCGATGGCTGCGGTTGCGTGGCGCCGAGGTCTCGGATGTGTGTCCGTACCGTCAGGGTGAGCGGCGCGGATCCCGGCCGTTCCAGGCGACGAGGCGGTCGATGGCGGGTGCGTCGGCGGGAACCGGGACCGCCTCGGCGAATGGGACCGCGACCTCATCGAGGCCCATCGCGGCGGAGATCTCCTCGTAGAGGGCTCGGCGGTTCTCCGCTGGGAGGATCTGGCGTGCCTCGAGCGCTGCGGTGACGACCGTGTTGTCCCAGTCGGGCCGCTGACCAGTCGCCGTCGCGAGGTCCCACGTGTGGACGGTCAGCTCGGAGAAGTAGGACGCCAGCACCTCGGCGCCCGTGCCTTCGATCCACGGCAGAGCCATCGGCCGTTCGAGCACGGGGTCGCCGCGCCATGCATCCGCGGCTCGCTCTCCCGACATCCGCCAGGCATCGGGCCAGCCATCGTCGGGGACCAGGGTCTCGATGACAGCGAAGGGATCGTCTCCGTTGCCGAGCGCAGCGATGCGGTGGAGCACGCCGACGAGGTGGGCGAGAAGTGCTCGCACGTCCATGTCCGTGCACGGCGTGGGGTCCGCGAGTTGCTCGGGCCGGACGCCGGTGATGACGAGCGCGCCGGCGGCGATGGCACGGTCGAGGATCGGCCGGGGATCGTCGAGGTGGGCGGTGGTGGAACTGGTCGGTGTCGTCATGGCACCAGCATGCGGGACAAAACCGGTCACCAACTGACCGGTTCTTGTGGAAGATTCGTCGGGTGCGAGCAGACCGGCTGGTGGCCATCCTCCTCCTGCTGCAACAGCGCGAGAAGGTGACCGCATCGGAGGTCGCAGTGGAGCTGGAGGTCTCCGAGCGCACTGCCCGCCGCGACCTCGACGCGCTGGCTATGGCGGGCGTGCCCGTCTACTCCGTGCAGGGCCGAGGGGGCGGGTGGCGGCTCGTGGGCGGCGCTCGCACCGACCTCTCGGGGCTTACCGCGAGCGAGGCTCGCGCCTTGTTCCTGGTCGCCGGACCCGCCTCGATGGCGAACCCGGCCGTGAAGTCCGCGCTGCGCAAGCTCGTTGGCGCGCTGCCGAAGCCCTTTCGGGAGCAGGCCCAGTCAGCCGCGTCCTCCGTGGTCGTCGACCCACGACTCTGGGGATCGAGCCAGGTCGAGCCCCGACCACCGCGGTTTCTCGACGAGGTCCAGGACGCGGTGATCCGCGGCGTCCAGGTACGGCTCGGCTACGTCGACCGCAAGGGCTCCGATACCGAGCGGATCGTCCACCCACTGGGCATCGTCGCCAAAGGCCCGACGTGGTACCTGGTCTCCTCGACGGAGGCCGGCCGACGGACCTTTCGCATCGACCGTGTCTCGTCGGTCGAGCTCACCGACGAATCCGTCGAACGACCCGAGGGATTCGACCTTGCCGGGAGCTGGCGCGAGATCGCCGACGAGGTCGACCGAAAGCGCAACCCCATCGAGACGGAGGCCGTGTGCACCCCAGATGGGCTCGGCTTGCTCCGGATGGTGCTCGGGGGCCGCCTCGAGGTCGGCGGTTCCACGCCCGACGGCCGGATCGAGGTCGTGATCCGCGGCCATAGCGAGTACGCCCTCGCCGGCGAACTCGCCGGGCTTGTCGAATGGCTCGAGATCACCGGCCCGAGGGGCGTTCGCGACCATCTCGCCTCGATCGGCGGCGTGCTCGTCGAGCGGTACGGGTGAGCCAGCGCCAGGTGCTGCTCTGACTCGGCAACCGCCGATGTCCGCCGAGGCGATACTGCGGGCGTCAGGGGATCCGTCGCGTGCGCGCTAGCGCGAGAGCCAGTCGGCGATGACGCCGTCGAGGGAGCGCGCACAGCGCGCCGCGATCCCGGGATTCGTGTGCTCGTAGTAGGTGATGCCGTTGACCGAGCGCACGGCCCAGCCGCGGCTTCGGCGCCACGTGTCGTCGTCGTAGGAGAGCGCCTCCTGGTACGCGGCCCGGCTGACGCCGTCAAACAGAGCCCATCCGATCTCGACGTCGACCGCGGGATCACCGAGCCCGAAGAGGCTGTAGTCGATGACGGCGTGAAGTCGGCCGTCGCGGAGCAACAGGTTGTGCGCGCTGAGATCCGCGTGCAGCGGCACCCACTGGCCCTCCCATTTGGGCGCCGCCAAGGCGTCCTCCCAGATCTCGAGGAGAACGTCGGGATCAAATCGGCCGCGAACCTCGTGGATGCCCGCGCGGATGTTGTTGTCCATCGCGCGCAGCGGGGCGCCGCGGCCCGAGCGCGGCACACCCTCGACAGGAAAGGCATGCATTGCTCTGACGAACGCCGCGAGGTCATGGGCGAGCTGGGTGTTGTCTGCCTTGGGATCGGGGTGCTCGCCGTCGATCCACCGGTACAGCGACCATGGCCACGGGTAGCCCTCGCCGGGCTCACCAATCTGGAGCGGCTCCGGGACGGTGAAGGGCAGGTGCGGCCGCAGGCGCGGGAGCCACTCGTGCTCGAGCGCGATCTGGGGAACAGCCCACTCGATCAACGGCAGCCGCACAACCAGGGCGTCACCAAGCCGGTACAGCGTGTTGTCGGTCCCGCTCGATGGCACGAACCGGCTTGGTGACGCCCTGGTTGTGCGGCTG
>JBKJLU010000409.1:0-14231 GCA_046596815.1 Acidimicrobiales bacterium
GCCCTCGAGGCGCTGGCCCACAAGCGCGACCACTCACCCCGCCGTCGCCACTCCAACGGCCCCCTCTAAGGAATCCCCATGTCCGGACTGCTCAACGGCAAGAAGTTGCTCATCACCGGCGTCCTCACCGACGACTCCATCGCCTTCGGGGTCGCCAAGCTCGCCCAGGAACAGGGGGCCGAGATCCTGCTCACATCCTTCGGCCGGGTGATGCGCCTCACCGAACGGGTGGCCCGCAAGCTGCCCCAGCCCGTCGACATCGTCGAGCTCGACGTGCAGGAACCGAGCCATGTCGCGGCGTTGACGGCCGAGCTCGAACGTCGGTGGGGCCGCCTCGACGGGGCGCTCCACGCCATCGCCAACGCCAACCCCGCCACCTGCCTCGGGGGCGACATCATGAAAGCCGAGTGGGGTGACGTCGGTGCCGCCATCGAGATCTCGGCCTACTCCCTCAAGGCGCTGGCCGGCGCCTGCCTCCCCTTGTTGCAGGCGGCCGGTGGCGGCTCGATCGTCGGTCTCGACTTCGACGCGGCGGTGGCCTGGCCGGTCTACGACTGGATGGGAGTGGCCAAAGCGGCGCTCGAGTCAACGTCGCGCTATCTCGCCCGCGACCTCGGGCGGCACAACATCCGCGTCAACCTGGTGGCCGCCGGACCGCTGCGCACGATGTCGGCCAAGTCGATTCCCGGCTTCGAGCAATTCGAAGAGACCTGGACGAGTCGGGCGCCCCTGGGCTGGGACCTCCGCGACACCGAGCCCGTGGCCAAGGCGTGCATCGCCCTGTTCTCCGACTGGTTCCCGGCCACCACGGGCGAGATCGTGCACGTGGACGGGGGCGTCCACGCCGTAGGTGCATAGCTGGTAGGACGAAAGGGCTCGAGGAAATCGACCAACGTGCCGATACCGCGTCATGGCCGCGGCACGCTCCCTCGACGTCGTGACTAGTCACATCGCGTCAGTCGAAAATAGGCAACGAGCGCCATGGTCCCTTTTGCCCCGAACCCGTACGGTTGGGGGTGGAATGTCAGAAGCGTTGCTCTCCCCCTCAGCGTCCTTGATGCGGCTGCTTTCCGTGTCGGTTGCGGCGCTGGCCGCTTCGGCCCTCGTGGTCCTCGGGGTCATGATCGGCACCGACGGCCTCGGCCTTCTCCGCGGCGAGCGCAACCCGGCGTCGGTGACCTTGTCGCCCGCCGCCGCCCTCGTCGACCTGCCTCGGGCTCGGCCGACGGCGCAGAGCGCCGACCTCCGGGCCACCTTGTTGTCACTGTTGCCACCGGGTGCGC
This sequence comes from Acidimicrobiales bacterium, assembly GCA_046596815.1. GTDB lineage: Bacteria > Actinomycetota > Acidimicrobiia > Acidimicrobiales > CADCTF01 > DATLED01. The sequence goes on from JBKJLU010000409.1 coordinate 1,284, forward strand.
TCGATACCGTCTCCGACGACCCCGCGGCGGCCACCATCGCTCCGGCGGCGCCCGCTCCGGCCCCCACGGCGCTGACTCCCACGCCCGAAGCCGCTCCTCCTGCCGGTCCCGCGCCGGAACCGGCGCCTGCCCCGGCGCCGACCGACGCCCTCCCCGTGCCCCTACCTGTGCCCGTACCTGCGCCGGCTCCTCCGGCCGCGGTCGAGCCGGTCGTGGGGACGGTCGATCAGCTGATCGAAACGGTCACCGGCACCCTCGGCCTGTAGCCCGGCTTACGGGATCGGGGTGCTCGGCACCGCCGTGCGCGAGATGACCTGGTCGACGAAGCCGTAGGCCTGGGCCTCGTCGGCGGTGAACCAGCGGTCGCGGTCGGAGTCCTCTTCGATGCGCTCGACCGTCTGGCCGGTGTGTTGGGCGATGCGCTCGGCCATCATCCGCTTCATGTAGATGATCTGCTCGGCCTGGATGGCGATGTCGGCCGCCTGACCCTGGAACTGGCCGAGGGGTTGGTGCATCATCACGCGGCTGTGGGGCAGGGCGAAACGCTTGCCTCGGGTGCCGGCGCACAGCAGGAACTGGCCCATCGAGGCCGCCAGACCGAGGCAGACGGTCGAGACGTCGCACGGCACGTATTGCATGGTGTCGTAGATGGCCAGGCCCGCCGTGACCGATCCCCCGGGGGAGTTGATGTAGACGGCGATGTCCTTGTCGGAATCCTCGGCCAGCAAAAGCAACTGGGCGCAGACGACCCCAGCGATCTTGTCGTCGATGGCGTCCCCCAGGAAGACGATGCGCTTGCGGAGCAGCTGCTGGAAGAGGTCCCAGCCGCCGCCGTCGCCGGGGCCGGCCATCATCGAAGAACCGCTGGGAACGAAGATCGAAGACATGTAGACACGCTACCTCGGGGTTGCTCCAAAGTTTTCGCCAGCTCGCGTGTTTGCGAGCCCGACATGGGGGGCACAGTGGATTTCAGACGATCCCCCTGACCTCCCGCCGGTCAGGGGGACCGTCGCGTCTGAGGTTCGGTTCTAACCTCCCCGGTGAGTTTCCGGGCGCGTGGTGGAATTGGCAGACACGCTGGCTTTAGGTGCCAGTGCTCCGGCGTGAGGGTTCGAGTCCCTCCGTGCCCACGGACGTGTTACGAAATTCCCGTTCTCCGATCGGCTCCGGCGTACCCAAGTGGCGGGCCACGAAGGCGATGTAGCGGGCGAGCTGGTCCAGCTGCTCGCTGATGACCATCGACGCGTGGCCGGCGTCGTAGCGGTAGAGCTCGTGCTCCACATCGGCGACAGCAAGGGCTTCGACGTAGCTGAGGACCTGAGCAAGTGGGCACCGGGGGTCGTTGTCGCCGACCAGCACGAAGAGTGGGACACGGATGCGCTCGACGAACGCGATCGGATCGATGTCGTCGAGCTCCTTGCCCAGCGACTCGGGTGTCCCACCGAAGAGCGACCGCCAGTACGCCTGCATCATCTCTCCCTGTTGGTGGTAGTGATCGCGCAGGCTGGCTATCGGCACCGCCGACACGCCGAGCGACCAGAGGTCAGGTTGCGTGCCCAACCCGAGGAGTGTCAGGTAGCCGCCCCACGAGCCACCGTGCAGCACGATCCGCGCCGGGTCGGCGATGCCCAACTCGATGATGTGCGTCCGCACTGCGGCGACGTCCTCGAGTTCGCGGAAGCCCGGTTTGCCGACAATGGCGTCGGACCAGGCCTTGCCGTACCCGGTCGAGCCGCGATAGTTGACCAGAACGACGGCGAATCCGTGGTCGACCCAGGCCTGCACCCCCGGCGTGAAGGCGTCGGTGTCGACTCCCGCCGGTCCGCCGTGGATCCGAAAGATCGTCGGGAACGGGCCGTCGCCAACGGGCTTGGCGACGAAGCCGTGCACGGCGCCGCCCGGACCCTCGACAAGCACGTCGTCGTAGTGGACGCCGCCGGGTGCGGCCTCGCCCGGCGGACGTAGCAAGCGCTCGCCGCAATGGACCATCGGCGGCGTCGCGGCGTCAGAACCCGCCCACCACACCTCGCCATCGGGACGCACCCGGGCGCCGGTGATCATGCCCGGCAGCGTCGGAACGTCCGTCGTCTCGCCGGTGGCCAAGTCGTGACGGAAGAGGTGACCGCGGCCTCGAGCGATCGTCCACACGAGGACGGCGACACCGTCCGGATACCAGTCAACGGTCACGAGCTCCTGGTCGCCGAGGTCGATGTCGAGATCGGTGACGTCGCCCGTGAGTGGGGACCACACGGCGGGGTGTTTGCGTCCGCGTCGTTCGTGGGCGATGAGCAGTCGTTGGTCGCTCTCGACGTCCGACCACGCAAAGGAGGTCACGCCCAGACCTTCGCCGTCCCAGAGGTCGGCGATCACGTCACCATCGGCGCGGACGACTCGTAAGGCCCGGTTCCGATTGTCGCCGTGCTCGGCGTGGGAGAACGACAGCAGCGCTCCGTCGCGTGACCAGCCCCCGACGCCGGCCGCCTCGTGGTGGTCATGGAGCGTGACCGGTCGGATGCCCGAGGTGACGGCGAAGATCTTGTGGCGGCCGTTGCCGGCGAGGCCGATGGCCGCCCGGCCCCCGGCAGTGATGGCGATGCCGGTTGCGTAGCCCGGATCGAGGTCGGCAGCGACCGGCGCGGCGTCCCCCGGTCCTACGCCGAATGGTTGGGCCCTCCATGTGCCCTTCTCGTCACCCTTGGTGTCATCGAACCACCAGAGGAAATCGCCCTCCGGGGTCAGAAGCCCGGTACTGGTCCCCTCGGGACGCTTGGTCGCCTGCTGGTGGGAGTCGGTCGCCCGGTCCCACGTATAGAGCTCGGAGGTGCCGGACGCGTTCGAGACGTACACGCAGCGATCGGGGTCTTCGCGGGCCCACGAGGGCATCGAAATCGTAGGAGCGAGGAAACGCCGCTTCCATGCAGGTTGTGCCATCCGGAGACACTGGCACACGAGGTTCTCCCTCTACACCGCATCTGCGAGCGTCTACGGAACGGCCGTTCCCTCGGTAGCGTTGAGAGATGCGGACGAGCGTGAGTCGGGTCTTCACGTTCGAGGCCGCCCACCAGTTGCCGTGGCACGAAGGGAAGTGCCGGAACCTCCACGGCCACAGTTACCGCCTCGAGGTCACCGTCGTCGGACCCATCGGGGCGAACGGCATCGTCGTCGATTTCGCCGACATCAAGCGTGTGGTGGAGCGAGACGTGATCAAGCGCTTCGACCACCGCTACCTGAATGACCTCATCGACAACCCCACCGCGGAACTCGTGGCCGCCGAGATCTGGAAGTCGGTGGAGGCGGCCGACCTTGCGGTCAGCCGAATTCGTCTGTGGGAGACGGCCGACAGCTTCGTCGAGATCACCTCTTGAGCGGTCGGCTGATCGTCCTTTCCGGAGGGCTCGACTCGACCGTCTGCCTGGCCCTCGCGGCCGCCGACAGCCATCCGAGCGACGGCTTGTTGGCCCTCACCTTCGATTACGGGCAGCGCCACCGCATCGAACTCGAGCGGGCTGCGGCTGTCGCCTTGCACTTCGGCGCCGACCACTTGGTGGTGCGTCTCGACGCCTCGGCCTGGGGCGGGTCGGCCCTGACCGACGAGTCGATCGCCGTCCCGATTGCCGGCTCGGGAGCCACCGACGCCATTCCGGTGACCTACGTGCCCGCCCGGAACCTCATTTTCCTCTCGGTGGCGGTCGGCGTGGCCGAGGCGAGAGATCTCGCGTCGGTGGCCATCGGCGTCAACGCCCTCGACTACAGCGGTTACCCCGATTGCCGGCCCGAATTCGTGGCTTCGTTCGCCGAGACGGCTCGCCTGGCGTTGAAACGGGGCGTCGAGGGTCGGCCGGTCGAGGTGCTCACCCCGCTGATCGACCGGACGAAGGCCGACATCGTGCGGCTCGGCATCGAGCACGGGGCCCCGCTCGCGTTGACGTGGTCGTGTTACCGGGGTGATCCCGATCCGTGTGGGACGTGCGACGCCTGCGCGCTGCGGGCTCGGGGATTCGCCGAGGTCGGCATTCCCGATCCCGCCCTCCGCTCGTCCTAGAGCCCGGCCTCGGCCTCGACGTCGGCCACGAGGATGGAGCCGGGTGCGGCACCGGAGCGGGCGAGGCGGCCGGCAAGGCCCTGCAACACGGCGTTGACGGGAGTCGGCACCCCGTGCATCCGTCCGAGCAGAACGATCTCGCCGTTGAGGTAGTCGGCTTCCGTGCGACCGGTGCCGCGGGCCAAGCTCTGCCAGGTCGAGCCTCCTCCCCGCGTCTTCCCGTCGATGGCCTTCACCTGGAGCAGGTCGCCGCGTCTGGCTCGGTCCTCCTCGTCGGATGCGACGTCGATGCCGGCCGTCTCGAAGCAGGCGTGAGCTTCGTCCCTCGCCTTGGCCATCAACGGGCTCGTGCGCGATCCCGGACCGCACGCAGCGTCGAGGGCGTTGCCGAGATTCATCAAGAGCTTGGCGTATTTGCGCCGCATGATGTCCGGGACGGAGTTGCTGGCGAAGCTCGATGCGGAGAGCGCAGCCGCTACCTCGTCGGAGATCGCGTCGGTTCCGGAGGGAAACCGGCCGACATCGAGGATGCCCGAAACGGGCGTCGAGCTGACGTCGACGACCCCCGGCTCGAGATGGGTGGCCGGCAACATCACACAGATGCCGTAGACGTCGGGGAAGCGACGCAACGCCAGCCGCTCGTTCTCGACGCCGTTCTGGGCGCAGACGATGGGGGTAGTCGGACGTGCGACGGCGGCGAGGGCATCGAGGGCATCGGCGGTGTCCTGGGTCTTCATGCCGAGTACGACCACGTCGTCGGCCGTCATGGTCAGCTCGCCCGGGTGCAGCACCGTCGGAACGTCGAGGGTCACGTCGCCATCCCCCGTTCGCAGTCGGAGGCCACGGTCCCGGCACGCTCGTCCGTGCTCGCCTCTGGCGATGACGACGACGTCGTGGCCGTGTTCGAACAGCCGCCCTCCGATCGTTCCACCTACCGCACCCGCCCCGAAGATCACGAACCGCTTCGCCATGGGTCCTGCCTAGCATCGCCACCGTGGTCGACACGCTCGTGGTCTCCGAGGTCTTCGGCCCCACATGGCAAGGCGAGGGCCCCTCGCTGGGTCGTCGAGCCGGGTTCGTTCGGTTGGGGCGGTGCAACCTCGCCTGCGGGTTCTGCGACACGCCCTACACCTGGCGATGGGACGACCACGATCCCGCCGTCGAACTGACGACCGTCACGGTCGAAGAGGTCCTCGAGCAGATCACCGCCATGGAGGTACCCCTCGTCGTCGTGACTGGCGGCGAGCCACTGTTGCAGCAGTCGCACCTGCCGCCGCTTCTCCGTCCGCTTCGCGAGCGTGGTGTCGAGATCGAGATCGAGACCGCCGGAACCCTTGCGCCGTCGGCCGAGGTGCTCGAGCTCGTCGACCGGTTCAACGTGTCGCCCAAGCTCGACAACAGTGGCAACCCCGTCGATCGTCGGTATCGGCCCGACGTACTGCGAGCGCTGCAGGCGACGGGTCTGGCCGTCTTCAAGTTCGTGGCCCGCACGCCGGCCGACCTCGACGAGATCGCCTTGATGGTGGCGGAGTGCGGTCTGGAAGATGTCTGGGTGATGCCCGAAGGAACCGATCCGGACACCATCGTGCAGACCAGTCGGATCCTGGCCGACGCCGTCCTGTCACGGGGCTGGAACTTCACCACACGCCTCCACGTCCTGCTCTGGGGAGATCGTCGCGGCGTCTGACTAACTTGCCGCCATGGCCGACCGACAGCTCGTCTCTTCAGGATCCCCCTACGAACCGACCATCGGCTTCAGTCGAGCGGTCCGCGTCGGCAATCACGTCTGGGTTGCCGGTACGGCGCCGATCTGGCCGGACGGTTCGTGCGACCCCGATCCGGAAGTGCAGGCGGCGCGGTGCTTCGAGATCATCGTGGCGGCGTTGGCCGAAGCCGGAGCCGGACCCGAGCACGTCGTGGCCACCCGCATGTTCATGACGGATCCGGCTTACGGCGAAGCCGTGGGCCGAGCGCACGGCAAGGTCTTCGGCGACATCCGTCCGGCGGCGACGCAGTTGGCGGTCGCCGCCCTCCTCCGGCCCGAGTGGAAGGTCGAGATCGAGGCCGAAGCGGTGATCGCGTGATGGACACGAACGATCTCGACGGGTTGCAGACGCCGGCGTTGCTCATCGACGGCGATGCCTTCGATCACAACCTGGCGACGATGAGCGACGCGCTGCCCGGCACCCGTCTCCGTCCACATGTGAAGGCCCACAAGTGCACGGGAATCGCCCGAAGCCAGGCAGAGCAAGGCCACCGCACCTTCACGGCGGCCACCGTGCACGAGGTCGAGGTGCTGGCGGCCGCCGGCCTCGGCGACGACATCCTGCTCGCCAACGAGGTTGCCGACGCGTCCCGCCTCGGGGCTGCAGCCGATCGCCACGGGGCCCGCATCACGTTGGCCGTCGACAGCGATGCCACCATCGAGGCGGCCGTGGCCGGGGGCGTGAAGGAGGTACTCATCGACATCAACGTCGGGTTGCCACGCTGCGGGTGCGACCCCGAGGACGCGGGTCGCCTGGCCGACCTCGCTCGCAACCGCGGCCTCGAGGTGCGGGGCGTCATGGGCTACGAGGGACACGTCGTGGGCCGCCCCGACCGCAACGAGCGCATCGAAATGGTGGGCGAGGCCATGGCCCTCCTGGTACGGGCATCAGAACTGGCCGGTGGCGAGATGATCAGCGCGGGGGGCACCGGGACCTACGACATCAACACCTGGGCGACCGAGATCCAGGCGGGCTCGTACGCATTGATGGATACGGCCTACAACGAACTCGGCCTCCCCTTTCGTCAGGCGCTCACGGTGTTGGCCACCGTCATCTCGGTGTCGGAGAAGTACGCCGTCGCCGATTGCGGACTCAAGGCCCTCGGCATGGATCACGGGCTGCCGAGCATGGGCGACGCGGGCAAGGTGTGGTTCTGCAGCGACGAGCACATCACTTTCGCTCCTGCTCCCGATTCTTCCGTTCGCGTCGGCGACCGCGTGCGGGTCGTTCCCGCGCATGTCGACCCGACGGTGGCGTATCACGAGGTGTTCAACGTCGTGCGGAGGGGCAGGGTCACCGACACGTGGCCCATCGACATGCGAGGGTGGTGACCACTTCCCCCAATAAGGAGACATCACGTTGCCCGCAAAGTTCGTAGTGAAGAAGGGAACCACCGGCAAGTTCCGCTTCAACTTGCTGTCGTCGAACGGCCAGGTGGTCGCCTCCAGCGAGTCGTACAACACGAAGGCCGCCGCCATGGGCGGCATCCGCTCGGTGCAGAAGTTCGCCGCCGAAGCCGAAGTCGAGGACCAGACGACCACGGCCTACGCCAAGGCCCAGGCCGACGCCAAGGAAGCGACCGCCGCCCGCAAGGTCGCGGCCCGCACCCGCAAGGCCACGGCCAAGAAGTCGACGGCCGCGAAGAAGTCCGCCACCAAGAAGGCAGCGACGCCTCGCAAGACCGCCGCTGCTCGCAAGGCCGCCCGGGGCGCATAGCGCGCCGAGCCGCACCCAGCATCCCGCGTTCGTTCTGGGCGGATCTGTCAGTCGTTGCGACCGACGGACCCGCCCAGAAGCGCGTCGAGGGCCCGGAACGCCCGGCCTCGATGGGAGATGACGTGTTTTTCGTCAGGCGTCATCTCGGCGAAGGTGCGACCCCCGCCTTCGTCGGGAGCGAACAACGGGTCGTAGCCGAAGCCGGCGTCTCCCCGGGCTGATTCGACGATGATGCCGTCGACAACCCCCTCGGCCACGAGCTCGCGCCCGTCCGGGAAGCGGGCGAGGGCGACCGTACGAAACCGAGCACGACGGTTGTCGTCTCCGGCCAACGCGGCGACGAGTTTGTCCACGTTGTCGGCGTACGTCGCGTGATCGCCCGCGTAGCGGGCCGAGTAGACCCCTGGCGCGCCATCGAGGGCCTCGACCTCGAGCCCGGTGTCGTCGGCCACTGCGGCCATTCCGGTGGCGGCGACGAGGGCCACCGCCTTCAGGCGGGCATTCTCCTCGAGCGTCGTCCCGGTCTCGTCGACGTCAGGAACGCCGAGGGGGCGGGGAACGAGATCGTGCCCCACCAGGATGGCGGCGATCTCCGCGGCCTTGTCGGGGTTGGCCGACGCCAGCACGAAGCGCATCAGCGCGGAACGGGCGGGGTCTCCAACAGGGCGGCCTGCGACGCCAGGATCGAGGCGATGCCGCTCTCGGCCAGTCCGAGCAGAGCGTCGAGGTCGCGGCGGGAGAAGGGCTGCCCCTCGGCCGTTCCCTGCACTTCGATGAAGCGCCCGCTCGACGTCATCACCACGTTCATGTCGACCTCGGCCCGCACGTCCTCGGTGTACGGGAGATCGAGCATCGGCACGCCGTCGATGACCCCCACCGACACGGCGGCGCACGCCTCGGTCAGTGGATGGGTCGTGAGCAACTTCTGTTGCAGCAAGCGGGTGCAGGCATCGTGCAACGCCACGTAGGCCCCGCAGATCGAGGCCGTCCGAGTGCCACCATCGGCCTGGAGGACGTCGCAATCGAGGACGATCTGCATCTCCCCCAGGGCGACCATGTCGGTCACTGCTCGCAGCGACCGACCGATGAGTCGTTGGATCTCCTGGGTGCGGCCTGACTGCTTCCCCTTCGCCGCTTCGCGGTCGACCCGCTCGGGCGATGATCCCGGGAGCATCGAGTACTCCGCCGTCACCCATCCCTTGCCCTTGCCCCGCATCCACGGCGGGACCTTGGCATCGACCGACGCCGTGCACAGGACCCGCGTTCGGCCCATCTCGACGAGCACCGATCCCGCCGCGAACTCGGTGAAGTCGCGGGTGAACGTCAGTGGACGGAGGTCGTCGGCATTGCGACCGTCGATGCGACTCATACTTCGTACTCCTCGTGGATGAGAGCGACGTCGACGGCTCGTCCGAAGGCGAGTTCGGCCTCCGCTTTGGCATCCGCCGAGGCGAGGCCGGGTTGCAGGTGGGTGAGGACGAGACGCCCCACGTCGGCTCGGCGACCGGAGTGCCCGGCCTGGCGTGCACTCATGTGGTGTTCGGCCTTTCCTTCTTCGTGTTGGAGATACGTCGCCTCGCAGAGCGCGAGGTCGAGGCCGGGTCCGAGGGCGGACAATTCCCACGCCGGGCCGGAGTCGGCAGAGTATCCGAGGCTTCGTCCGCCGCCGTCGACTCGCACGGCCAGGGTCTCGGGCGGATGCTGGGTCTGGGAGAAGGAGAGCGCGATGTCGCCCACCGTCTCACGACTTCCGTCGGAGACGATGTGCCACTCGAGAGGAGCGCCCTTGTAGAAGGCCGTGGCCCGCACGCTGGCCGGCGCGAAGACGGGCACTCGGTGGCGGCGCAGGTAGTACTTGCAGGCAACGTAGAAGCCCGACAGGTCGGCGCAGTGGTCGGGATGATCGTGGGAGAGCACCACCGCGTCGACGGCGTCGAGATCCACGTGCCGCTGGAGGTTGGCCATCGACCCGCTGCCGGCGTCCATCCAGATCGTTGTGGTGTCGGTCCTGACCAGATAGCCGCTGCACGCTTGACCCGGTCCCGGGTAGCTCCCCGAGCACCCCAGGATCGTGAGAGTCAGGCCCATTGGTGACCGTCCACGTGTCCCAACTCGGGACCGAGCAGCCGGCTCCCCAATTCCTTGAACCAACCGACATCGCCCGACGAGATGAAGCGGTGGCTCCCCTTGCTCGGGGTACGTCGCACGGATCCCGTCTCTTCGAGGAGGTTGGCGACTTCGAAGGCCGTTTCCTCGGCCGACGACACGAGCACGACCTCGCGACCCATGACGTCACCGATGGTGCGAGCGAGGAACGGGTAGTGGGTGCAACCGAGCAACAATGTGTCGACGCCCGCTTGGCGTACGGGATCGAGGAGTCGCTGGGCCAGCACGTGCACCTGGTCGCTGTCGGTCTCGCCGCGCTCGACGAACTCCACGAAACCGGGACAGGCGGCGCAGGTGAGTTCGACCGGGGCCCGATGGCCCCGCACGGCGCGTTGGTAGGCCCCCGAGGCGATGGTGCCCACGGTACCGATCACGCCGATCCGATGGTTGGACGTGACGGCGACGGCCGAGCGAACTCCAGGGCTGATGACACCGACGATAGGCACGTCGAAATCGAACTGCAGCAACTCGAGCGCCGCTGCTGAAGCGGTGTTGCAAGCCACGACAACGAGCTTCACGTCGGCTTCCTGCACCAGAAACCTGGTGATCTGGCGGGAGAAGGCGCGGACCTCGTCGAGGTCACGCGGTCCGTAGGGATACCGGCCAGTGTCACCGAAGTACACGACGTCCTCGCCGGGCAGGAGGTCGATCAGGGCTCGGGCGACGGTGAGGCCCCCGAAGCCGCTGTCGAACACACCGATGGCCCGATCGTCCATGACGCAACGGTAGTGGCGCGCTCGCTCCCGTTCAGACCCCGACGACGAGGTCGTTGGTCACGTCCGCGAGGTTCGGACACCCGCACAGAGCCATGGCCAGATCGAGCTCGGTGGCGAGATCGCGCAGCACATCCCGAACCCCATCGGCGCCGCCGACGGCCAATCCCCACAGCACGGGTCGGCCCACCAGCACGGCGCGCGCGCCGAGGGCCAAGGCCTTCACGACGTCCGTGCCGCGCCGGATGCCGCCGTCGACGTACACCTCCACCCGATCACCCACCGCGGCAACCACGTCGGGCAGCGCCTCGGTTCCGGTGATGGCGCCGTCGAGCTGGCGTCCACCGTGGTTGGAGACGACGATGCCGGTCGCGCCTGCGTCGACACAGGCGGCCGCATCGTCACCGCGGAGCACGCCCTTCACGATCACGGGAACGCCCGCCAACTCCGCCAACCACCCGATGTCGTCGAACCTCAGCGACGCATCTTGGTCGGCCAGATTGCCGGGTCGATCGAGCGACTCCACGGTGCCGAGGTGAGCGGGGAGTACGAAGCGGTTGCGCACATCTCGAAGGCGGCGGCCGAGCCGCGGGACGTCGACGGTGAGCACGATCGCAGTGGCGCCAGCGGCTACCGCCCGTTGCGTCAATTCGACCGTCAGTTCGCGATCCTGGACGACGTAGACCTGGTACCAGAACGGCGCACCGTCGAGTGCTGCCGCGACCTCCTCCACCGGCGTCGTCGAGCGGGTCGAGAGGACGAAGTGGGCGCCGGCGGCCGCAGCCCCTCGAGCGCTGGCGACTTCGCCATTCGGATGGGCCATTCGATGGAAGGCCGTCGGGGCGACGACGATCGGGCTCGGCACGGCGTGGCCGAGGAGCGTCGTCCCGGTGTCGACGACGGTGACATCGCGCAGGACGCGCGGCCGGAGGCGCAGGTTCGTCCATGCATCGACGTTGGCCGCCAGCGTCCGTTCGTCGTCGGCTCCACCGGCGAAGTAGTCGAACACCTCGGGTGGAAGAAGGGCCCGTGCCGCTTCCTCGAGGTCACCGGCGGCGAGGGATTCCATCCGCGACAACGATAGGGGGATGGCCAACAACGACGTCGTGCCGCTGCTCCAGCAACTGATCCGGAACCAGTGCGTGAACGACGGCACCAAGACAAGTGGCAACGAGACCAGGAACGCCGAGACGTTGCGGGCCTTTCTCACTGAGGGCGCCTCCCCCGACGAGGAACTGATCGAGCCGATCGCCGGGCGAGGATCGCTCATCGCCCGCATCGAGGGATCCGATCCGAACGCTCCCTCGCTCTGCCTCATGGGCCACACCGACGTCGTCCCGGCCAACCCCGACACCTGGCGGAACGATCCCTTCGGGGGCGAGGTGATCGACGGCGAGGTCTGGGGACGCGGTGCCGTCGACATGTTGAACCAGACGGCCGCCATGGCCGTCGCCTTTCGCAACCTCGCACGGTCCGGGTTCAAGCCGAAGGGCACCCTCGTCTACCTCGCAGCCGCCGACGAGGAGGCCGGGGGCCGCAACGGCGTCGGCGCCCTCGTCGAAGACCATGCCGACGCGGTGCTCACCACGTACTGCCTCACCGAGGTCGGAGGGATGGCATCGCGCCGGGCTGACGGGGGCACCGCCATTACCGTCGGCGCGGCCGAGAAGGGCACGGCGGCGGTTCGCCTCAGCGTGCGGGGCACGGCCGCCCACGGGTCCTCGCCCTACGGATCGGACAACGCCCTCGTCACCGCATCCGAAGTCGTCCGCCGCATCGCCGGTGCCCGCGGCCCCGGCGCCATCGAAGAGACGTGGCGCGGCTGGGTGCTCGCTCAGGGCTACGACGAGGAGCTGACGGCCACCCTGCTCGACGCCGACCGAGTTTGGGACGCGCTCCCGACGATGTCCCGGGCGATGGCCCGCCACGCCCACGCCTGCACCCATCTCACGGCGGCGCCGACGATGGTGACGCCAGGGCCGGCCCAGAAGATCAACACCATCCCCGACGTCGTCACCATCGGCGTCGACGTCCGGACGTTGCCGAGCCAGGGCGAGGAGGAGACGAGGGCGTTCATCGACGAGGCGCTGGGCGATCTGGCCGATCGCGTGACCTACGACTTCCCTGCGCCGCCCATCGGGGGCACGACATCACCGGCAGGGACGCCCTTGTGGGCCGCCATGGAAGCGGCGGCCCGGCGCACCTATCCCGAGGCTGTCCTCCTCCCGTCGATGATCGCCGGGGCGACCGACGCCAGGTATCTCCGCCCGCGCGGTGTGACGACGTATGGATTCGGATTGTTGAGCACCAAGCTCGAAGCTTCGCGGTACTGGGCGATGTTCCACGGGAAGGACGAGCGCATCGATCTCGAGTCGCTCGACCTCTCCGTCGACCTGTGGGAAGGCCTCAGCCGAGACTTCCTCGGCTAGGAGACATGGGTCGCAGGGCTTTCAGGGCCGACGTCAGCCGACGGAGGATGACCGCCGGTTCTTCTCCGAGTCGAGCCGCCACCTCGCGGTACGTGATGCCGGGGACAGCGGCGAAG
>JBKJLU010000001.1:0-3507 GCA_046596815.1 Acidimicrobiales bacterium
GTGCGGACGAGGCCGGTGGCGCGACTGGCCGCCGTCGCCACCGCCATTGCCGCAGCGGGTCGTTCGCTCGCGGCGCGACGAAGCGCCGAAGTCACAGCCGGTCGAAGGCGACGTGCAGGTGGTCCTGATGGACGGTGTTGGCGAAGTTCGCCCCCTTCGGGCCGTCGACGTCGAAGGGCGCTCCCAGCTCGGTGACTCCTTCAGCCAGAAGCCGGTCGATGAGGGGTCGCAACGGTCCGTTGGGGTCGCGCTGGTCGATGACGAGATCGCCGATCTTCCAGAGGTCGACGCCTCGGCCTGGGATGTGATTGCTCGTATTCTTGCTCTCGAAGACCTCAATCGGATGGCCGGTGCTGAGGACGGTCACACTGACCGGGCGCTCGTCGGCGATGGCGGCCAAGGTGTCGAGGACGCGATCGGCGATCCGCCCCGCGTGGATGTCCCACCTCGCGGTGTCGGGAAGGTCGATCGCCCGATGATCAAGGACGCGGGCGGCGGCGGCGGAGACGGCGGCCGGCCTCGGCACAGGATCCCCGCCGAGCGACGCCAAATCTACGACCGTCCAAACGTTCGCCCGCCGCTCGAGTCGGACATCCATCGTGCGGGTCACGGTCTTCACGTCGGCGCCGTCGTTGGTGCGGAGGCGGATCACCGTCATGACCGATGCCTTGGTGGCCGTCAATCCACCGAGCTGCGGGTAGACGATGTCCGCCTGCGCCGAACCCTCGCCGTCGAACAACGGCTCCGCCTTGGTCGCGATGTCCGGAAGCGCCGGAAGCCCGACGAGTCGTTGTCGCGCCCTCTCCGCGGTGCCGTCCGGAGCCTCGTAGGAATACAACGCCTGGAGCGTCGTCGCTGCTGCGCGCTTCACCTCTGGCTCGATCTCACCCGTCGGCGGGACATAGGGAAGCGCCCTCTCGAGCCGTGGGGGTGGCGCCGTCGTTGGCACCGCCGGTGAGGTGGCCGCCGACTCTTGTGCTGCTGGCGATCGGATCTTGCCGTTGCCGGTGGCACAAGCGCCCAGCATCGCCATGGCCATAACCATGGCGACGGCCACGGCCACGAGCCGCAGTCTCACGCCAGTTCGAGCCGAAAGCGCCGGTAGGTGCGGCCTTCTCGGACGTGTTCTCCGACACAAGTCCACCCGAGACGCTCGTAGAACGGCGACGCCCCATCATCGGCAAGTGTGACGAGTTCGATGACCCGCCCCCCGGACCGACGCACCCGCTCGATGAACTCCTCCACGAGCGAGGAGCCGGTGCCACAACCCTGCTCCCCGGGATCGACGGCGACGTGCGTCAGCACGGCGATGGCGCTGGGCGGCGGCGCCTCGGTGGGGACGTCGAGCGGCGTCGACGATCGCTTGACCGCCCGAGCGGCCCCACGGGCGTACCGCCCGCTGCGCGTGGTCACGAACTCTCGTGCGAGGGCTGGCCGACGGAGCAACGCAGCCGCCCCGGCGGCGGCCAGACGCGGACCATGGCGTCGCAGGGTGTGGCGCTGGTGGGCGCCAGCGTCGAGGGCCCCGGCGATCATCCCGACGATCCGCTCGTCTCGGCAGGCCAGCAACGACACGGCGTGCGGGCTCTTCATGAAGGTTTGATGGTAGACGGCGAGATATCGCGGTCCGAGTCGGGCGAAGAAACCGTGGGGGAGGAGGCAATCGTGCAAACGTGCGATCTGGCGAGCGTCCTTCGATTCCGCCTCCCGAATGGCGACGCCGGAGGGCGATCGGAGGGCGGCCACGGCCTCAGTCTATGACAAACTGTCGTAGTGACTGCGGATCGTTGGCGCGGGTGTTTCATCGCAGCCGTACTGACATTGATGGCCGGCGCATGCTCCACAGCTCCGCAGCGCAACATCACGATCTCCGGGCCTGCCGAGGCGATCCCCGACGGCGCTCCCCTCACCGACGCGGACCTGAATTCGTTCACCCGCTTCGTGGCAAGCGGTGCAGGGAAGCCGGTGGTCGTCAATGTCTGGGCATCGTGGTGTGGACCGTGTCGGGTCGAAACGCCACTCCTCGAGCGGGCGGCGAAGTCCTATGGGGCCGACGTCCAGTTCATCGGCGTCGCCTCCCGGGATGAACGTCGGCCGGCGGAACAGTTCATCGATCGGTTCGGGGTGTCGTACCCGAATCTGATCGACACCACCGGCGAGATCCGTCGGTTCCTGGGGGTTCGCGGCCTGCCTACGACGTACGTGTTCGACCGGCGCGGCCGCCTCGTCGGTCAGATCGTGGGTGCGGCGAGTGAACAGACACTCGCCGCGAAGATCGACGCAGTTCTCCGTGATTGACCGCGGGCTGTTGATCAGCATGGTCTTCGCAGCCGCGTTGACCTGGGCCGCTGCGCATCTGGTGCGGGCTCGCGGCGACGGGAGCGCTTCTGGCGACGCAATGTTGAGCTCGGCGGTGATCGGTTTGGTGGTCGGGCGGATCGTGGCCGTCGCCCTCGACGACCCTGCGGGCTTGCTGCGGCTCCGCGACGTGATGATCGTTCGGAGCGGCGTCGAGTTCTGGCCCGGTCTCGCCGGTGGGGCAGTGGCGTACCTGGTTCTGACCAGAGACGCCGCAGACGGTCGTCTGCTCAGACTGGCGGCCGCCGCGCCGCTGTTCGCCGTCGGCTATGCCGGCTATGAGGCGGCGTGCATCGTGCGTGACGGATGCTTCGGCCCTCCGAGCGCCGTCGGGCTCACGCCACCGGGGTTCACGGATGCCGTGATCCCTGTCGGCATCGCCGTCGCTGCGGTCGTCACCGTCCTTGTGGTCGGGATCCGGCGACTCGGGGCGGACCGTGGCCGCCAGATGGTTCTGCTGATCCTCGCCATCGCTCTTGCTCGTTCCGTCGCAGGGTTCCACCTCCCGAGACTCGGAACGGGGCTGTCGCGTCCGCACCTTGAGTCCATCGCAGTCGCGGCCATTGCGATGGCCGTCCATCTCGGATGGGGCGCGTTGAGTAGACATACGACATCGAGTAGGACTGTGTGCGACGTACCACCTTCCCGAGGCTTCACCGAACCCAGAAAAGGCTCATGAAACGTCTGCTCCTTCTTCTCGCCCTGTCTGCACTCGCCGTAACTGCCGCGTGCGGGAGCAATGACAACCCGGCCGTAACTAGTGCGGGCAGCGGCGGCGACCACAACGAAGCGGACGTCGCCTTCGCCCAAGGGATGATCCCGCACCACGAGCAGGCAATCGAGATGGCCGAGATGGCGCTCGAGAAATCCGAGGACCCCAAGATCACCGATCTGGCAAAGCGCATCATCAAGGCCCAGGGCCCCGAGATCGCGAAGCTGACGGCCTGGCTCGAGGATTGGGACGAACCTGTCGAGTCAGACGGTGGCGGACACGGTGGAGACACCAAAGACAGCGGAGGGGGGCATGGAGCATCGAAGAGCGGCGGCATGATGAGCGAAGACGACATGTCGGCGTTGGAGAACGGCGCCGATTTCGACAAGATGTTCCTCGAGATGATGACCGAGCACCACGAAGGTGCCATCGAGATG
>JBKJLU010000029.1:0-2850 GCA_046596815.1 Acidimicrobiales bacterium
TGGGCCGGTGACGGTTGCCGAGGGCTCTTCGATCGGGCTCGACGGCACCGGCTCGACCGATGCGGACGGGACGATCGTTTCCTACTCGTGGACCGTGACCGCCGGTGCCACGCTCAACAACGCTTCCTCGCCGACGCCGACGCTGACCGGGGTGGATGACGCCACCGTCACTGTCGGGCTGACTGTCACTGACAACGACGGGCTCACGTCCACGACCACCAGGACCGTGACGGTCACCAATGTGGTTCCCACCGTCAACGCCGGCGCCGATCAGACAGTTGCTGTCGGTGCAGTGGTGACCCTTACAGGGACGTACGCTGATCCTGGAACGCTGGACACGCATACCGCGTCCATCGACTGGGGCGACGGCGTCGTAAACGTCGGTGCGGTGAATCAGGTCGCCAACACGGTCGCGAGGACCCACGTCTACACGGCCGCCGGGGTGTACACGGTGCGGCTTTGTGTCACCGACGATGACGGCGGCACCGGCTGTGACACCCTCGTTGTCACCGTTACTGCCCCGCCGGCGCTGCCGGTGCTCTCCGTTGTTGACAATGAGACCGTGGAGCCCGCGACCGGTCAACGCAACGTTGCGATCACGGTGCGATTGGTCGGTGCGACGACGCAAGCGGTAACGGTCAGCTACCGGACGATCGACGGGACCGCCAAAGCCGGGGCGACACCGCCGAATGCGGATTACAACGCCAAGACCGGCTCGATCACCTTCCCGGCGAGTGCTGCCACGCTGCAGACACTCACCTTCAACGTGACGGTAAAATCCGACCTGTACAGCGAGCCCACCGAAACGTTTGTCGTCGAATTGTTCGGCGCAACCAACGCGACGATCGGTGACGCCACGGCAACGGTCAGCATCGCCGACGACGGTGACATCTGTACCATCGTTGGCTCTGCAGCCGGCGAGACGCTGATCGGCACACCTGGCAATGACGTCATCTGCGCACTCGGCGGCAACGACCTCATCGTGGCCTTGGGCGGCTCCGATCGGGTCTTCGGTGGCGCCGGCCGCGACCGGATCATCTACACCAACTCGCCGGCGCCGGTCGTGGTCGACCTACGTGCCGGGACCGGCAGCGGCTGGGGATCCGAGACCCTCGATTCGATCGAGGACGTCGTGGGCTCTCGGTTCGACGACCAGCTTTACGGCACCGACGGTGCCAACTGGATGTTCGGGGGCGATGGGAACGACACCATCGTGGGGCGTGACGGCGCTGACGAGATTTATGGATCCGATGGTGACGACACGATGAACGGGGGCGCTGCCGACGACGAACTGTTCGGTGGATACGGAAACGATCGCATCCTCGGCGGCGCCGGCAACGACACGCTCGTGGGTTCGTTCGGCGCCGACTGGTTGTACGGCGAAGCAGGCAACGACTACCTCGACGGCCAGGACGCCGCCGACGAGATGTACGGGGGCAACGGCACAGACGAGATGTACGGGGGCAACGGCAACGACCTTCTCTACGGAGGACTTGGAAACGACGTCATGCTCGGCGAACTGGGCGACGATCGGCTCGAGGGCAGCGAGGGTGCTGACGACCTGAAGGGCGGCGCCGGCAATGACCTTCTTGAAGGTGACGCCGGCCGCGACGCTCTCTACGGTGGGACGGGTTCGGACACCATCCGAGGCGGTGCTGACGACGACGACCTATATGGGGGAGCCGACCGCGACCTGATGTACGGCGGCGCCGACAACGATGACATGCAGGGCCAAGCCGGCAACGACCACATGGAGGGCCAAGCCGGCAACGACGTCCTATCGGGCGGCGCCGGCAACGACGACCTGTTCGGCAACGACGGCGCCGACCATCTCGCCGGTGGCGGCGACAACGACGACCTGTATGGCGGGAACGGCAACGACCGGCTCGATGGCGGCACGGGACTCAACCACCTCTTCGCCGGCGCGGGGCGCGATTTCTGCTCCTATGGCCCCCCGGGCGAGACGCGAGACTCCTGCGAGCTTCCCTAACGAGACACGCGTCGACCCGAGGGGTAAGGCACATCACGCGGAACTCCATGCGGGCATCGTGGCGAGCCGACACCGGGCGCGGCGCCGGTTGGTACGCTCCCGCCCATGAGGGTGCTACGCCGTGCCATAGTTGCTCTGTCGTTCGCCGGCCTGATCGCCGGCGTGCTGCGACTGCGCGGCAAGGGGGGCGTCCCTCCGCAGGAAGGTGGCTGGCGAGAAGTCAGCGTGCCGCCGCAATGACGAGCCCGAGCACCGGGCCGATCGTTGGTGTGGTCGGTTGCGGGGTGACCGGCGGCCGAGCCATTGCGCACTTGCTGGCCAGCCAGGTGCAAGTGGCCGTGTATGACCCACGGGGCAGGGTCGGTGTGCGTCTTGCGGGTGTGGTGCCGGTGAGCACCGCCGACGATCTCTCCGTTTGCGACGTTGTCGTCCTGTGCCAGCCGGCGCCGCACGCCGGTATTGCCGAGCGGCTGATCAGCCGTGGTACCCCGGTGGTGTCGATCGGCGACGACCTGGACGATCTGCGGGCGTTGCTCGCCCTGCAGCCGGTCGCCGAGCGCCACCAGGCTGCGCTGGTGGTTGGCGCGGGGATGGCACCGGGCCTGTCCGGTTTGCTCGCACGGTCGCTGGTCGCGCAACTCGAGACCCTCGACGAGTTGCACGTCTCGGTGCACGGCACCGCCGGGCCAGCGTGCGCTCGTCAGCACCACGATGCCTTGGGCGACACGGCCTTGGGCTGGCACGATGACGCGTGGATCGAACCACCCGGCGGGAGCGGGCGCGATCTGGTGTGGTTTCCTGAACCGATCGGGGCGCATGACTGCTACCGGGCAGCGGTGGGGGATCCATTGCTGCTGCAT
>JBKJLU010000051.1:0-3980 GCA_046596815.1 Acidimicrobiales bacterium
GGAGGTGTTCTGGCGCGGCGAGGAAAGCGCTCTTGGCTCCATTAACCGAGGGCAGCGTAACGACGAGGTTTTCGATGGAGTCGTTGGCGTACCTCGCCCACGGAAGGAAGTGGTCGATGTGCACCTGCTTGGCGAGCTTCTCGCCCGTGTAAAAGCAACGCCCGTTCTGGACCTCGATGAGCGCAAGACGAAGGCGGAGGGGTGACAACCGATCGACGCCGAAGAGAAACTCGTCGATCCGACCGTCCGGCGCCAGTGCCTTGTTGTAGCGGGCGACCCTGGCAGACCAGAGCTGTTGGATGAGTGGGCGAAGGATCCCGGCGAGTCGCACCAGCTGGCGAGCCACGTCGGGCTTGAGACAGACGTCCTGATCGAAGCCGCTCGAGCGGTAGTCCTTGTGTCGGATCGTCTCGTCCCAGTCGATCTCGTAGAGAAAGGACATCGAGACCTGGCCGACCCGTTGCAAGCGGGGCAACGGCATCTCCACGAGCTTCCACTCGATCGACGAGACGAGGCGTGCGAAGCCTTCGGGATCGCGGAACCGGGCCTCCGTCATCGAGGAACCCGGAGGAAGCAATGCCGACAGGCGATACGCGGTGATGCTCGTGACAATTTCGGCCTGCCCGGAGTTCGACTGGCGAAGTTGCGACGTGCTCCCGGAGATACCAAAAGGGTTGGTGTGCCGCCAATAGAGCGACACCACCTTCTCGGCGAGCCGCCGTGGGTGGATCCGGCTGGCAGGTTCCCCCGACAGATCCGAGAGCTCCATGCAGCAATCGATGAGCGCGATCAAGAGAGCGAACTTGTAGGTCGTCGAAAAGCTGGCGGCATCGAGGAGGCCGATGAGCCGCTCACCAAAGCGGACGATGTCCGACTCTGAGGCGTTGGGTTCCGACGCGGCATTGACCACTCGCAGAGTCTGCCGTCCTCGTCCGGGGAGGGGCCGGACATCTGGCGAGGCAGCGAGCATGTCCTCGACGCCATCGGGGGCTCGGCCATTGCCCCCCTGCTTGCACAACCCGTTCCAAAGGGGAACCATGGCAATCAGTGATCAGACCCGCCACCGCCTGCACCAACGCCTCGACGAGGTTCTCGGCGCCGATGATGCGGCGACGCTGATGGAGCATCTTCCGCCCGTCGGCTGGGCCGATGTCGCCACCAAACGCGACCTCGAGCATCTTTCCCTCGAGCTCCGAAGCGACCTCCGCAGCGAGTTCCGGAATGCCCTCGGCGACCTCGAGCGTGGGCTCCGGGCTGAGATCGGCGAGGTCCGAATCGGGCTCGCCGATTTGCGTACTGAGCTTCACGTGGAGCTGGGCGCGATCAGGGCCGACCTGGCCAGCCAGGTGCCTACGCTTTTCCTCGGGCTGGTCGGCTTGCAAGTGAGTGCCGCCGGGCTCGCGGTCGCCCTCTCGAAGCTCCTGTAGCGCGACCCACTCTGTCCGGCCCCCAGAACGAGGGGGACTACAGGATGTGGAACGTGATCCCGTCTTCGGTGGCGGCGGCTCGAAGGCCGGGACCGACGTCCTCCTTGGAGACGGCAATGCCGGCGCCGAGTTCATGAGCCGTGGCGAGCGCCTCGACCATCGCCGCCGACAGGTGGTTGCCCAGAGCCCGATGCCGGTGTTGCATCTGCGCCATCGGCCAGGCGAGGTCGCGAAGATGCAGGACCGCGATGTCGGCGGGGAGAGCCATCAGGTGGGCGCGGAACTGCTCCTGCAACGCCAGCGGAAGCCCGGCAACGGGCGCGGACAGCTTGCCGACGACGGTCGGATCCGCGAATGAGCTGGCCAGTCGGAAGAGCCAGAGACCGGTCGTCGCCAAGCGGGAAGCGATGCCGCCGAGATCACGTGGCCGCTGCCCTGCGAGTACGTCGCGGAGCAAGTGGTCGTCGACGACGATCGTGCTCGCTCAGGTGGTGGCGAGGTCTGGGTCTTCGAGGTCGGCGACGAACCGGCGGTGGTCCTCGGCGGTGGTCAGCTCTCCGGCGCGATGAGCGACACCGTCGGGAAGTATGTCCGGTACCGGCCTGCATCCCTGGTCAGAAGGTGGAGGCCCGTGACCGCTGCATGAGCGCCGATGAAAAAGTCCGGGAGCGGTGTTGCCTTCGTGCCCTTGTTCCGTCGGTAGTCGAGGAAGACCTTTCCGGCGAGGAACGCCGCCGTCCACGGGATCGGCTCGCGCCGGTAGTCCTGTGAGGGGAGCGCGTCCTCGAGAGCTTCGACCGTCGTGAACCGGATCGACACCTCCGAGTACACGATCGGGTTGATGTAGAGAGGGCCGGCCTCGGCGGCATTGGCCAGAGCGTCGGTTGACCAGCCCGCCCACATGGGGTCCTCGGTCAGGATGTCGAGCAAGACGTTGCTGTCGACCAGCGTGCCGACGGACATGTCAAGCGCTCCGGGTGAGCGCCATGATCTCGTCGGTCGTCATGGCGACATCTCCGCGTCCCTTGAGGCGTTCAGCGAGCTGGCGCCCACGGGAGGGTCTGCGATCGCTCTTCCGTACGACGATCGTGTCTTTGCGACGTTCGAACTCGACCTCGGTCCCCGCGCCGATGCCAAGCGCATCGCGGAGTTCCTTGGGGATGGTGATCTGGCCCTTCTCGGTGACTCTCACGGTAGGAATTCTACCAGTAGTACTTCTACATCTCATCTCCGCACTACTTCGGTGTTGACGACCGTCAGGAAGCGCAGCGCCGGCGGAGGACGTCGAGCTGGACGGATGTCTCCGGACTGTTGCGCCTGGCCTTCCGGGTCGTGGAGCGCAGCTTCGAGATCGTGTCGAGTACCGATGCGTACGGGTGACCTTGGGCGCCGAGGTAGCAGCCGACGACGGTGCCCGTCCGTCCGACGCCGCCCCAGCAGTGGACGTAGACCGTGCCCCGCTCCTTTCCCCGCTCGATGAGCGCGAGCGCGTCGTCGTAGGCATCGTCGGCGACCACGCCGAGGTCGGGGATGGGGAAGCGCTCGTGGCGGACGTCGAGTCCACGGGTTCGCGCCGCGTCGGCGACGAGGTGCGCGTAGGGATCGAGCTCGTCCGGCATCGTCAGGTCGATGAACGTGCGGACGCCGCCGTCGATGAGCACGTTCACCTTGTCCCTGGTGCGAACGCGATCGCCTTTCCTGCCGGGGTACTCGCCGGCGAGCAGGCCGGCGTCGACCCACCACGCGTGGAGGAACTCGTCGTGTGCCCACGTCGGTTGCGCGTCGGTGTCGCTGCGGGCGGCGGCGTACAGAGCGGTGGCGAGCGAGACGATCCGATCGACCGACGTGAGTTGCTCGAGCCAGTGCTTCGGGATGCCGGACCATCCCCAGCGGGCGCCGGCGATCTGTCCGGCGATGGCCGCCGTCGTGTCGGCATCGTCGCCGAGGTTGGCGGCGCGCAGGACGGCGTCGCGGAAGTCGGTGGCTCCGCCGACGGCCCACAGCGCCGCTTCGAGGGCGTCGACGCAGTAGCCGGTGCCGCGGATCTCGGGCGGCTGGCGGTGCGTCCAACTGCCGCGGACGACGGCCTCGACTGCGGGGTGCAGCGGCCCCCACGTCCAGAAGTCCGGTGCGAGCACCTCCTCGGCGGGCGTGCCGGCGACGAGCGCGGCGGTCATCGCCCCCAGGGCACGGCACGTGTCGACCGGACGAGACGCCGGGTGGGTGGTGCGGCTCGACTCGCCCGATGCGTGGGCCGCGGCTTCGACGTCGTTGTGCCACCGGATGGGGGCGGCGGCGAGTCGCATCAACGAGCCGTTGGCTGCGGACTCCTCGTCGATGTTCGGATCGGTCGGCGTGCCGGTGCGGCGGAACCGCTCGAGTTGGGTGCGCGTCGTGATGCCGATGTCGAAGCACTCCCCGTTGGACGAGAGGTATCCCTCATCCGCCCAGAGCAGATAGCGACGGAGCTGATCCTCGGGGTCGAGTCCGTCGCGGTCGACGATCGACTCGGCGAGGCAGAGGGCCATCGACGTGTCGTCCGTCCACTGTCCG
>JBKJLU010000111.1:0-9476 GCA_046596815.1 Acidimicrobiales bacterium
CGGAGGGTTCCTCATCGGCACCACCGGCCTGGCCTCGGCCGGTGCCCTGGGCCCGCTCCAGCCGATCGCCAAGACCACCATCGAGGTGGCGACTCCGTTCGAGGTCCCGGCCGGCAAGGGCGGCAACTCCGAGGAGGCCAAGAAGAACAAGGGCCAGGCCAAGAAGGCTGCGGCTAGCACCGAGCCCAAGGCGGGCAAGAACTGGGAAGGTTGCAACACCGCCTACAGCATGAAGAACCGGGGCCAGTACCTCCAGAGCGCCAAGGCCGTGAGCCCGGCCGAGTTCGAACTCGCCCGAATCAGCGATTGCGGCAAGGGGCTCAACGCCGACGGCTCGATCGACGAGGACGATGACGGCCTCAAGACCGAGAACGGGACAGACGAGGAGGGCACCGAGGACGAGGGCAAGTCGGCCGACAAGCGCCAGGACGCCGACAAGCGTCAGGACGCCGACAAGCGTCAGGACGCCGACGAGGACAAGTCCGAGGGTCGTCGAGGCGGCAAGAGCGGCATCACCGAGGCTCCTGGTACCGAGGACAACGCCACCCCGGCCACGCCCGAGACGCCGGAGACCCCCGAGCGCCCGGACGAGGCCGACAACAGCGGAAGCGGCAGCGCCAACTCGGGCCGCACCAACTCCGAGTAGTCGTCCCCCACCACGATCAGTAGCGGCTCTCCTCCGGGGGAGCCGCTGCTTCGATCTGGGGCCCGGAGGCAAACCCGCCAATGCCCCCGGGCCCCGGTTTCGCGTCCCGGCCCCGATAGTTTCGGCGGGTGGACATCCGAGCCGAGATCCGGGCTGACGAGCGGGCCATCGACGAGATCCACCGCGCCGCCTTCGGCGGCGAGGACGAGCCGAAGATGGTCAAGGACCTCCGGGAGAGCGCCGGGTTCGTGCCTGAGCTGTCGCTCGTGGCCGTGGAGGGCGGGCGTGTCGTCGGCCATGTCCTCTTCACCGTCGTGACCTTCGTGCCCGACGATGAAGCGAAGCCCGAGGTGCCGGTGCTGTCACTGGCGCCGCTCGGTGTGCTGCCGGCCGTGCAACGCCAAGGCGTCGGCTCGAGGCTCGTCGACACGGGTCTGCGCCGGGCATCGACGCGCCCCGAGCCGTTCGTCGTCGTGCTCGGGATCCCCGCCTACTACCCGAGGTTCGGGTTCAGGAAGGCATCCGAGCAGCAGATTCGCTGCCCGTTCCCTGGTGCCGCCGACGAGGCCTACATGGTGCGGCGCCTACCCGGCTACCGGCCCGTCGGCGCCGGCACGATCCGCTACTAGCGAAGCGAACCGAAGACTCAGCTCTGGGCGTCGTAGCCCTCGGCCAGCCACACGTCGCCGTTGGTGGTCACGTAATAGACCTGCCAGCCGTGATAGCCGAAGAGGGCCCGTTCGTCGGCCGCCATCCGATCGCCGTAGGCGAGTACGGCGTCGACGTAGCGGGTGTCGTGGTTGTAGTTGAAGACGGCGTTGCGCATGTCGCCGGGGGCGCCGTTGCGCTTGAGCAAGCGGGCCGCCGCCATGATGGCGTCGCGGTTCGAGTTGATGTCCCCGCCGTTGCCGTACTGCGTCCAGGTCGACGGCAGGAACTGCATCGGGCCTTGCGCTCCGGCCTCGCTGTCGCCCCGGATGCGGCCCATGCGGGTCTCGACCAGATTGATCGACGCCAGGTAGTGCCAGGGGACGCCGGTCGCGGCTTCGGCCTCCTTGTAGTAGCCCAGCAATTCGTCAGCCGGTGCCGGCGCCACGATGCGCCAAGGCGGCAGTGACGTCTTCGGGGTCTTGATCATCGACCGGAGCTTGCCGCCGGCGGTGACGTTGGCCTCGGCGATGCCCCGCAGGGGAGGGTCGAGCAGGGCGAACACGGCGGCCTTGCGGTCAGGCTGGTTGACCAGCGCCCGGTAGGCGACCTGTTGCAGGTGGGCCTGCTTCTGCACCTCGGCGGGCGGCGTCGACGGATCGACGATGGCGGTTTCGGCGATGCGGATCTGGTCGGCCAGGCCGCGCGCGTCGCCGGCGGCCACCGGTTCGCCCGGCCGGGGGACGCTGGGCAAGGGCGTCGTCGCCGTCTTGCCAGCGAGGGTCGTCGTGGTCGCAGCAGTGGTGGAGGTCGTCGAGGCCGTCGTCGTCGAGGACCCTCCGGCTTCCGAGGTCGAGGTCGTCGACGAGGCCTCGACCGTCGTAGTGGTCGTCGACGTTCCCGAGGTCGTGATCGCCGTATCCGTCCCGTCCATGGCGATTCGGGTGACGGCAAAAGCGAGCAGCGGCACGAGCACGAGCGCGCCGATCAGGGCGAGGCGACGACGGGGCACCCCCCGACGCTAGGCCTTCGGGAGAATTCTGAAGATGCGGTCGTCACCGTCGTCGGGGTTGCCGCGGGTGTCTTTGTTGGACGTGGCGACGTAGACGAATCCGTCGGGGCCCACGGTGACGTCGCGCAGGCGGCCGTACTCCCCGTCGTAGAGGATCTCCTCGCCGGCGACCGATCCGTCGGGCGCGAACGTCAGGCGGCGGAGGTCCTTCTCCTTCAGCGTGGTGAACAGCATCGACCCTTTCCACTGGGGGATGACGTCGCTGTCGTAGACGTCGCAGCCGGCGGGGGCGATGGTCGGCGTGTAGTTCTTGATGCCGTTCCCCGTCTTCTCCGGCCACCCGCCGTTGCCGCCCTTGGTGAGCACGTTGATCTCGTCACCGCGATCCGGTCCGTGCTCGGTGGAGAGGAAACGCCCGGCGGCGTCGAAGCACAGCCCCTGGGGGTTGCGATGGCCGGTGCTGAAGACGGTCGACTTCTTGGTCTTGACATCGATCGACAGGATCTTGCCGTTCAGGCTCTCGGCCCGCTGGGGCAGGCTGGGGTCGCCGGCATCGCCCGTCCCGGCGAACAGCGTTCCGTCCGGACCGAAACGGATGCGCCCGCCGTTGTGGATGCCGGCTTTACGGATGCCGTCGACGAGAACTTCCGGGTCGGCGTCGAGGTCGTCGAGGCGAACTATGCGGTTGTCGCCGGACGCCGTCATCATCAAATAGATCCGGCCGTCCTCGTCGAACTCGAGGCCCATCAGGCCGCCCTCGCCCTGCTCCTGCACGCCAGGGATCATCCGTCCGGCGCCACCGACCTGTTGCAGCCGCCCGCCCCGTTGGGTGAACCACAGCTTGCCGGCGTCGTCGAAGGCCATGGCCCACACGGTGTCGACGTCGGTGACGACGTCCTCGACCACGAGTTCGACCTCGCCACCCGGCGTCTGGGTGCGATCGGGCTGCGCAGTTGTCGAACCGGCGTCCGAACCGTCAGCGGTGGTGGGCGACGTACCGGACGACGGGCCCTCCTCGGAGGCGCAGGCCGCGCCCGCCAGGGCCACGACGGCGGCGAGGGTGACGACGAGCCTGCGCATCAGCGGTGCTCCGACACGGGGCGGACGAGGCCCTCTTGGACGACGCTCACCGCAAGGACACCGTCGCTGCGGAAGATGCTGCCTTGGGCCAGGCCGCGGGCCCCCGAGGCCGACGGACTCGATTGGTCGTAGAGGAACCACTCGTCGGCCCGGAAGGGGCGGTGGAACCACATGGCATGGTCGAGCGAAGCCATCATCAGTCCGCCGAACATCACGCCGCGGTGGGGGAGAAGGATCGAGTCGAGCAGGGTCATGTCCGAGGCGTAGGCGACGACGCAGGCGTGCAGCATCGGGTCCTCGGGGAGGGTGCCGTCGGCCCGCATCCACACCTGCTGACGGGGGTCGCGCGCCGGGACATCAGGAGTGCGCCAAGGTTCTTGCACGTAGCGGGTGTCGATCGGTCGCGGTCGGGTGAACCATTCCGGGATGTTGTCGCCCATGGCCTTCATGCGGTCCTGCCACGTGGGGAGCCCGTCGGGAGCGGCGACCTCGGGCATGGCGTCGTGGTGCTCGAAGCCCTCCTCGTCGACATGGAACGACGCCGACAGGTGGAAGATGGCTTTGCCGTGCTGGATGGCGACGACCCGACGGGTGGTGAACGACTTGCCGTCACGGATGCGGTCGACCTCGTAGAGGATCGGGATGTGCGGGTCGCCCGGCCGCAGGAAGTAGGCGTGCAACGAGTGGATGCGGCGTTCTGGTCCGACGGTGCGACCGGCGGCGACGAGGGCCTGCCCTGCGACCTGGCCGCCGAAGACACGCTGACGCTCCTCGTCCGGGCTCACGCCTCGGAAGATGTTCACCTCGATCGGTTCGAGGTCGAGGAGTTCGAGGAGACCGTCGAGGGCTGCGCTCACGGTTGGTGATCCTGTCACGGGGGCAGGCTCAGAACTCATGCCGTCGCGCCCGCTCGTCCTCGCTGTCGTTGCTCTCCTCGCGTTCGGAGGCGCCTGCTCGAAGGCCGACGACGGTGGCGACCGGGAGGCCGGGGGCCAGCGCTCCACCGCCGCCGCCGACGGGACGACGTCGAGCGACGACACCGCCCCGGTTGCGGCGGACGGCAGTGTCGGCACCGGTCCGACGACCACGCTCGGGGGCCCGTTGGGCAACATCAAGCCGCCGGAGACCGCGCCTGCGGGTGACGTCGAGGTCAAGCTCTCGCGAGCGGTGGCGGGGACGGCGAGCGGCAAGCCCGAGGTCCGGTGCGTGACCGGGAAGGGCTTCTTCGACGTCGTCCTGTCGTTCGAGGCATCCCCCCGCCCTCTCAACCCCGAGATGGGGCTGGTGTCGCTGTCCTTCGGTGCGCCCGGATTCAAAGGCCCGGGGAAGTACGGCGTCGACGGGAACGCCGGCGCGTACGGCGTGCTCGTCGAGGACACCAAGACCAAGGAAGGCTTCGAGTTCTTCGCCCCCGATCGGGGACTGGCGGGGTCGGTCGAGATCGGCGGCGACGCCAAGTCGGGCAAGTTCGACGTGCGCGGATTGGTCGACATCGACGCCCGTCCGCTCGACGTGTCGGGCAGCTTCACCTGCGGTTCCGTCGAGCAGATGTGATTCAGCGGGCGCGTCGGACGGACAACACGTCGGCCGACCACGCCAGCAGCAACACGATCAGCGCCAACGCAATGACCGGCAGGTCACCCAGCAGCACGTAGATCGTCCGTCCGGTGCGCACCCCGACGTCGCGAGTGAGAATTTCGGCGCGGCCGAGGGTGGTTCGTTCGAGCACCCGGCCCCGGGCGTCGATGAAGGCGCCGTACCCCGTCGGCGCCGACATCACCACCGATCGCCCGGTCTCCCACGCTCGCAACTGGCCGGCCGCGACCTCCTGCGTCGGCACCTGGCTCGACGTGAACGACGCCGCGTTCGTCGGCACCAGCAGGACGTGGCCCCCGGCCCGAGCGGCGTCGCGTCCGCGGTCGGAGAAGAAGACCTCGTAGGAGATGGCCACGCCGAAGTCGCCGGCATCGGTCTGCAGGACCCCGGCCCCCTTGCCGCTCACGGCGTCGCGCGGCAGCACGCTCAGGTCGGCGAAGCGCTCGATCAACCCCCGTAGTGGCACGTACTCGCCGAAGGGCACGCGATGCACCTTGGTGTAGCGATCGACGATCTCGCCGTCCGGGCCCCAGGCCACCGACGTGTTCTGGAAGTTGTCTTCGTTCGCGTCCTCGGTCACCCCGGCCACCACGGTGGCCTCGAGGCGTTGAGCCAGCGCCGACAGTTGGTCGGCAGCGACGCTGCCCTCGATGGCGGGCACATCGATCGTGTTCTCCGGCCACAGGACGAGGTCGAAGGCGCCCGCATCGAGGGCCTCGCTGACGGCCAGGTGGGCGTCGAGGACGTCGGTCGGATTGGAGTCGACGGCGCGAAACCCCCGGGGTCCGCCGCCCTGCACGATGGCCACCCGAAGTCGATCGCGGTTCCCGCCCGATCCGTCCGGAGCGATGGCGCCCAACCCGGCGACGACCACGGGGACGATCACCAGGGCCGCCGCCGCCCGGAAATTGCGTCGGGCCAGAGCGACAACCGCGACCCCGACGGCGACGGCCAGGCCGGTCAGCAGGTAGGCCCCGCCGAGACGGGCCGCGGGCGCGAGAGGTCCGGTCGCCTGCCCGAGCGGAAGTCCTCCCATGGGGAGGCCGCCGAAGGGCACCACACCGCGCGCCACCTCGGCCAGCACATAGGCCGCAGGAAGGGCGACGAGACCGGCCAGACGGCGGGGAGGAGTTGCGAGGGCGGCGATGGCGAAGAACGAGCCCTCGAGGACGAGGAGGGCGATGTAGCCCACGCTGTGGAACTCCGAGATCCAGAACAACGTCGGCCCGAACAGTCCGAAGCCGAAGACCATGCCCGCCACCGCTCGCGACCGCGCCCGAAGGCCGTGCAGGCACCAGGCCAAAAGGGCGATGCCGGGAAAGGCGAGCGGCCAGAACGCCCACGGTGGCACCGAGAAGGCGACGAGCAGACCGGCGACCAACGAAGGCCCGATCACGCGGCCGGCGCGTCCGAGGCGAGCGAGAACGGATCGGGCCACGGCGACCAGTGTTGTCGCTCCTGCGGGCGAATTTCCTACTGGGTCGTCAGCAAGCGGCGGACCTCGTCGGCGGGATACAGACGATGGCCCCCGGGGGTGCGAACCGAGGGGATGCGTCCACGGCGAGCCCACTCGGCCACCGTCCGCTCGGACACCTGGAAGAGCTGAGCCACCTCGCGGGTGCGCAGCAGGCGACCGGCGAGCATGGCGGGCACGGTCGTGTCAGCGAACAGTTCGGCCAGCAGGGCTTCCCGATTTGCCTCCATGGCCGCATTGTCGGCCTTGGCAGCGAACGGCCACAAGAGCCATTCCGGGCTATTTCCGAGTACCGGATGGGGGTCGCAGAGCCCTGAGCGGGCTAGTCCCTGCGCACGTCGAGCGCGGGCTTGTCGTCTCGCAGGCCCTTGTACGACGGATGGCGCAGCGTGCCGTTGTGCGTCCACTCGGTGAACTCGATCTCGGCCACCAACGTCGGTTCGACGAACTGCGCATCCCGGTACGGGATCTTGTCGGCAAAAGGTGACGTCGCCCGACGGAGCCGCTCGAACGAAGCCGCGAGACGCGTGAGCTCGGCGTCGGTGAAGCCGGTGCCGACCTTGCCGGAGAACCGGAGCCCGCCGTCGTCGTCGTAGAAGCCGGTGAGCAGCGCGCCGATGCGGCCCGTGCGGTTGCCGGCCCCGGGGAGCCAGCCGCCGATCACCAACTCTTGGCGGCACGTGTTCTTGATCTTCAGCCAATCGCGCGTCCGCCGACCCACGGTGTAGGGCGACGAGGTTCGCTTGGCCATGATCCCTTCGAGACCGCCGACCTTGCTGGCTTGGTGCACGGCTTCGCCACTGCCCACGTGGGCCGCCGGTGTTTGCCATCCCGGACCCTTGAGCCCGAGGGCCTCCAACAGCGGGCGACGCTCGCGCCAGGGCAGAGACCGCGTCGAGTGTCCGTCGACGTGGAGCACGTCGAAGATCAGGTAGGCCAGCGGGCTCGACCCGACGAGGGCGGCGACGTTGCGCTCGCCGATGACGTGCATGCGCGTCTGCAAACGGCTGAAGCTCGGCTTGCCGTGCTCGTCGAAGGCCACGACCTCACCGTCGAGCACCAGTCGGCGTCCGGGGGCGGCGTCGGCCAGTGGGTGGAGTTCGGGGTAGCGGGCCGTGATGTCGTTGCCGTTGCGGCTCTCGAGCCGCAGGTTGCCGTCGCGCACGTAGGCGAGGGCCCGCACGCCATCCCATTTCAACTCGAATGCCCAGTCGTCCCCGTGGCCTTGGGGGAGGTCGGACGACGCCGTGGCCAGCATGGGCTGCAACCCGGTCGGGAAGCCTTCGGCTTCCCTCATCGGACCGTGGAATCCCGGGTTTCCGGCGTTCGACCGGCGGGAACGAGTGCCTCCATGCTGCTCATCATCTTGATCATCCTGATCGTCATCGTCCTCGCCGGCGGGTTCGGTTACAACGGCGGCGCGTACCGCGGTCCCGGCATCGGACTCGGCGGCATCCTCCTCATTGTCCTGTTGCTGCTGTTGCTGACGGGCCGTCTCGGATAAATCCTCGAGATTTCAGGTTTCACCGGGAAGGAGTCCGGGAAGATCTGCATCAGGTTTTCCAAACGATTGGTGCTTCTCCCGCCGAATCGCCGTCGTTTGGAAAAAATTGTCCCCTGCAGGTCGGTCTCCCGCCGGCTGCCCTGCAGGGGCATTTTTTTGTCTGGTGCTCGGTCGGGTGATCAGGCGATGGCGACGGCGGCGGACCGGGCTGAGCCGATGCATGCGGGGATGCCGACGCCCCTGAGGTAGGCCCCGGTCACGGCGATGCCCGGTGCGTCGACGCGCAACGCGGCCTCGACGGCATCCATGGCGCGAAGGTGGCCAGCCGGGAACTGCGGGAACGATGCCACCCAGCGCGACACGCGCGTCGACGTCGGCGGGGCGACGAGGCCCAGCATCTCCGCCAACTCGTCGTGGACCTGCGCCACCAGTGCCGGATCGTCGAGGCCCAGGCCTCGGTCGTCACCCGAGCGGCCGACCGATGCCCGTAACACGACCTCACCCTCGACGGCGAGGTGGGGCCACTTGTTGGAGAAGACCGAGCACGCCGTCAACAGCCGGCCCTCGGTGCGGGGCACGAGGAACCCGCTGCCGGTGAACGCCCGCCCGAACGCTTCGGACGGGTACGACAACGTCACCAGGGCGACCGAGGCGTAGGTGATTGCTTGCAGTGCGTTGGCGGCCGACGGGCTGAGCGGTTGGATCAGGGGCGCGGTGACGAACGCCGGCGTCGCCAGCACGATGGCGTCGGCGTCGAAGACGGTGCCGTCCCTGGCGACGACCAGCCAACGGTCGGCGCGCCGTTCGATGGCGGACACCGGTGTGTCACAGCGAACGTCGGCGCCGAATCCGTCGAGCGAGGTCGTCAGCGCATCCACCAGCGACCCCATGCCGCGGCGGGGGGCGTAGAACACCGGCTGGGTCGGGTCGGGCGGGGAGGCGAGGCGCTGGGCCCGAAGCCCCTCGGCCAGGCTGGCCGATCGGCGGGCCACCGCCGCCAACTGGGCGGCGCCGACGTCGAGGCTCAACTCCTCGGTGCGTCCGGCGTTGATGCCCCCGAGCAACGGGTCGACGAGTCGCTCGTGCACCTCGGGTCCGTACCGGCGGCGGATGAGGTCCCCGATGGTGACGTCGTCGGTCACCGGGTCGCCCGGGAGGTCGGGCTCCTGTCGGGCCCTGGCCAGGCCGGCGTCGGAGAGTACGCCGCTGGCGGCCAGCGGTTCGAAGTCGACGGGGACGCCGAGCACCAGGCCGGGGGGAATCGGCTTGAGCATCCCGTCGAGCCACAGCGACGCCGAACCGGTGCCGGGCGAGACGAGCTCGGCGCCGAGGCCGACGCGGCGGGCCAGGTCGACCGCATGGGGGATGCGGGCCAGGAAGGCGTCGGGACCCTCGTCGACCAATCGGCCGGCGAATTCGCTGGTGCGGATCTTGCCCCCGAGCCGGTCGTCGGCTTCGAGCACCGTCACGTCGTGCCCGTCCTCGCCCAGCTTGTGGGCCGCCGCCAGTCCGCTGA
>JBKJLU010000143.1:0-8338 GCA_046596815.1 Acidimicrobiales bacterium
GTCCCGATGTGGCATTCCTCGACGAGCCCACAGCTGGCATCGACCCGC
This sequence comes from Acidimicrobiales bacterium, assembly GCA_046596815.1. Lineage (GTDB taxonomy): Bacteria > Actinomycetota > Acidimicrobiia > Acidimicrobiales > CADCTF01 > DATLED01. Next base: position 49 of record JBKJLU010000143.1, read on the forward strand.
AGGGACGCTTGCTCATCCGCGACGTCATCCGCCAGCTGCGCGACGACGGCGTGTGCGTCGTCCTCACCACCCACGAACTCGACGAGGCCGAACGATCGGCCGACCGCATCGTCATCCTCGACCACGGTCGCGTCGTTGCCGATGGCACACTCTCAGACCTACGGGGCGGGGGCGGGGCCGAGGTGCGCTTTGGCGCCCTCCCCGGACTCGACGTCGCCGCCCTCGCCCTCCGGGTCGGAGCTCAGGTCGTGGAGGAACGCCCCGGCGAATACCACGTCGATGCTCCGGGCACGCCGGCTCTGGTCGCCGCCCTTACCGCCTGGCTGGCCGAGCACGACCTCCCCCTGGCCGACCTCAGGGCCGGTCGCGAAACCCTGGAAGACGTCTTCCTCCGCCTCACCGGTCCCAGGGAAGGGACGATCGAAGGGTGAGGGCGTTGGTGGCGCAGTCGAAAGCGGAGTTGCGCATGACACTGCGGCGGGGCGAGTCGGTGCTGTTGGCCCTCGGTATTCCGGTGGTACTCCTCGGGTTCTTCTCGGTGGTCGACGTGCTACCGACCGGATCGGGCGAGCCCGTCGACTTCCTCTTCCCCGGCATCCTCGCCCTGGCGGTGATGTCGACGGCCATGGTGAGCACCGCCATCGCCACCGGGTTCGAACGCCAGTACGGCGTCCTCAAGCGCCTCGGCACGACCCCCCTCGGCCGGCCGAGACTCCTCGGCGCCAAGGTGGTCGGCATCGCCGCCATCGAAGCCCTGCAGGTCGTCGTGCTCCTGGTCGAGGCGCTCGCCCTCGGCTACCGGTTCGAGGCCGCCGACCTCGCGATCGCCCTGGTGGCGGTGATCTTGGCCACCTCCGCCTTCGCCGGACTGGGGTTGGTGATGGCGGGCACCCTTCCTGCGTTGACGACATTGGCCGCCGCCAACGGTCTCTACCTCGTGCTGCTGCTCCTCTCGGGCATGCTCTTCCCTCTCGACCGGCTCCCCGGGCCGCTCGCCGCCTTCGCCCGGATCCTGCCCTCCGGGGCGTTGGCCGAGATCCTGCGGGCCGCGCTCTCCGGAGGTGGCACACCCGGGCGGGCTCTCGGGGTCCTGGCGGTTTGGGCGCTTCTCGCCCCGATCGCGGCCGCTCGGATGTTCCGATGGGAGTGAAGATCTTTCTGAGGGTTTCCTGAAAGGAGAATCGGGCAACACAGCATGCATGGACCGGGGCCCGTCGAGAGAGAGCGTCGACGAAACCCTGCAGACGAGCGTTTCCCGGGTCAGGACGTCGCGGGAACTGCTGGACCAGATCGACAAGCGCCTCGAACGGGGCGCCGAATTGCTGCAGGGCTCCGAACCGACGATCGAACTCGGAACATCCGTCCCGGAGACCGACTAGCCGTCAGTCGCCGGCGGGTGCCGATGTGCGGGCGAACTCCCGCTCGACGTCGGCCACCGTGAGCACATCGCCCTGGTCGCGTTCACTCTCCTGGTACCACCGGAAGAACATCACGACGATGGTCGTCCAGATGATCATGGTGCCGCCGACCTTCATGATGGCGCCGGCGGTCTGCTGGTCTTCGACCACGCCGATCCCGAACACCCGGGGGGCGTTCACGTACCAGGAGTAGACGCCCGTCTCGGCGAAGACGAGAAACGCCGTGGGGACGTTCGGCAGCACCGACTGCATGAACAAATAGATCATGCGGACGGGCGACGACATCGCCGGCAGTTCGGGCAGGCGGTGGATGACGGGCAGCCACATGACGGCTGACACGAACACCAACCCGAGGTGCGCACCGAAGTGGGCGAGTTCGTGGGAGGCGGTGTAATTGACCCAGACGGCGGCGTGAGAGACGGCGATGAACCCGTTGAACAGCAAGGTGGCCGGGATGGGGCGCGTGAGTTTGCGCAGCAGGGGCACGATCGGACGGATCACCCAACTCAAGAGCCACGCCGGCGTTCCCAGCAGGAGCAGCGCCGTCATGATCAAGCTGAACACGTTGTGCTGCAGCATGTGCACGCTGAACAGGTAATCCTCGGCGATGTCGTGGATCGGCCAGAACGCGAACACGAACAGCATCACCGCACCACTGAAGAATTGCACCCGTTGACGGGTGGTGGCGACGGGCTGGCCGGCCGGGGCCAGCCGCGGGCCGAGGCGGCGCAGGGCGGTGAGGTATCCACCCACCAGCAGGGCGACGACGGCGATGACGTCGACGTGGATGTGCAGTGCCCACGGATCGATGCTGCGGGACGCATCGGCGAGAAGGCTCATGGCGAGGCTAGGGACGAGCGTTCGGTGGGTCGATGAAGACCCCCATGGTCAGCAGGAAGACCAGGTAGCAGAAGATGGCGAGAACCAGACCGGTCACGAAAAGGCGCCGCAGGATCCGGTTGTCGAACTTGAGGTGCATGAAGTAGCCGACGACCATGACGAACTTGAAGATGGCCAAGATCCCCAGGGCCGCGTTGTTGAGGTTCACCCCGGGGACGGGCACGTAATACAGCAGCACCTCGACGGCGGTGACGGCGAAGAGGATGAAGAAGATCTTCCAGTACTGCCCCTCGGAGGGATGCTCGACGTGGGCGACTTCCCCCTCCGCCGGGTGTTCTTCCTTCTTCGGCGCGTTCGTCCGGGTGATCTTGGGCTTCGTCTTGGTCACGTCCTGGGTCGCCATGCTCGCTCCCTTACGGAATCAGGTAGATGACCGTGAAGATCACGATCCAGACGATGTCGACGAAGTGCCAGTACAGGCCGGTGAGCTCGACGACTTCCGCCTTCTCCGGGCCCAGCTTGCCGCGAAGCGACAGGGTGTAGAGCGACAGCAGCATGAGCACACCGAGGGTCACGTGGACCCCGTGGAACCCAGTCATCACGAAGAAGCTGCTCCCGAACAGGTTGGTGCTGAGCGACAGGCCTTCGCGGTAGAAGCTCGTGAACTCGTAGACCTGGCCGGTGATGAACAGGCCGCCGAGCGTCGCCGTGGCCAACAGCCAGATGCGGAGCTGGCGGATGTCGCCCTTCTGGATGGCCGAGAGGGCCAGCACCATGGTCAGCGAGCTCATCAGCAACATGAACGAGCTGGCCGACGTGAACGGAATGTCGAACACCTCTTGGGGCGTCGGTCCACTGACGCTGCGGTTCTTGTAGAGCAGGTACGTCGAGATCAGGGCCCCGAAGAGCAGGCACTCCGATCCGAGGAAGGCCCACATGGCGACCTTCTCGTTCGACAGGCCCGTGTTGGTGACGTGGGCGTCGTGGCCCCCGGAGACGACGTCGTGCGACGCTTCGGCGCGGTCGGTGGTGGCGACCATGTCAGACCTCCTTCCCGTCGGTCGGTACGACCGTTTCCGACGGGGCCTCGCCCGACCCGAGCGCCGGTGCTGTTTCTGCCGCAGGCGCGCCGCCGCCGCCAGCCGTGACCAGCGCGGCGACATCTTCCGACTCGTGGTCGGCTTCGACGTCAAGGTCGTTGGGTCCGTCGTGGTGGTCGGCGGGTTCGGCCGACGGCTCGAGCGCCCAGGCATAGAAGCCGGCCAGCATCACGATGCCGCCGAAGACCGCCACCAGATAGACCTTGTAGATCATGGCGTAGGCGATGATCGGGAAGGCCAGGGAGACGACGAAGGGATAGAACGAGGGCGACGGCAGGTGGATGCTGCCGGAGTTGGCGATGGCGAGATCCGCCCGGCGCTTCTCCTCCGCCAGCTGCTCGTCGGTCTTGGGGATCTTGACCAGACGGCCGGCGTCGTCCTCGGTGTACTTGCGGTGCCAGAAGTCATCCACGGCGTGGACCGAGGGCGTCTCGGCGAAGTTGTACACCGGGGTGGGCGACGGGATCGACCACTCGAGGGTGCGGGCATCCCAAGGATCAGCTGGCGCCGGCACCGGGTTCCTGCGGGAGTGCATCACGTTGTAGAGGAACACGAGCGTCGACAAAGCGATGATGAAGGCGCCGATCGTCGAGACCAGGTTCGGGATGCCGAGGCCGAGGTTGTCGCCGTAGGTGTAGATGCGACGGGGCATGCCCTGCAGGCCGATCCAGTGCATCGGAGCGAAGGCCAGGTTGAAGCCGATGAGCCAGCTCCAGAAGTGGATCTTGCCGATCTTCTCGTTGAGCATGTGCCCGAAGATCTTGGGCCACCAGTAGTAGAAGCCGCCCATGAGGCCGAACATCGAGCCACCGAAGAGCACGTAGTGGAAGTGGGCGACGATGTAATAGGTGTCGGTCTGCTGACGGTCGTGCGGCGAGATCGAGTGGGTGACACCCGAGAGTCCACCGATGGTGAACATGGCGATGAACCCGATGGCGAACAACATGGGTACGTGAAGTCGTAACGATCCGCCCCACAGCGTCGCCACCCAGTTGAAGATCTTCACGCCCGTGGGCACGGCGATGAACATGGTGGCGATCGAGAAGGCCGACACGGCGACCGGACCGAGGCCGACGGAGAACATGTGGTGGGCCCACACGCCCCAGCCCATGAAGCCGATGGCGATGCCAGAGAACACGACGACCGGGTAACCGAACAGCGGCTTGCGGGCGAAGGTCGGGAGGATCTCCGAGACGATGCCCATGGCCGGGAGGATGAGGATGTACACCTCGGGATGGCCGAAGAGCCAGAAGAGGTGCTGCCACAGCACCGGATCACCGCCGGCTGAGGGGTTGAAGAAGTTGGCCCCGAACTGCCGGTCGAACATCAACAGGAACAGGGCGACGGTGATGATCGGCATGGCGAACAGCAGCAGGAAGTTGGCCACCAGCGTCATCCACACGAACACCGGCATGCGCATCAGGGTCATGCCCGGGGCCCGCAGGTTGAGGATGGTGGTGATCAGGTTGACGGCGCCGACGGTGGAGGCGATACCGAGGATCTGGAGGCCGAAGATCCAGAAGTCGATGTTGTGCCCGGGCGAGAACGTGATCGACGTGTTTGGGGCGTAACCGAACCAGCCGCCGTCGGGAGCCCCGCCGAGCAGGAAGCTCGAATAGATGAAGATGCCGCCCATCAGGAAGATCCAGTAGCTCAACGCGTTCAGACGGGGGAAGGCGACGTCACGGGCCCCGACCATGATCGGGGCGAGATAGTTGAAGAAGGCGGCCGACAGCGGCATGACGACGAGGAACACCATCGTCGTGCCGTGCATCGTGAACACCTGGTTGTAGGCCTCGGCCGACAAGACGGTGCCGTTCGGCTGGGCCAACTGCAGGCGGATCAACAGGGCTTCGATTCCGCCGAGCACGAAGAACACCATCGACGTGATGCCGTACATGACGCCGATGCGCTTGTGGTCGACGGTGGTGATCCAGCTCCAGAACCCGTCCATGGCTTGGGGGCGCTTGAGCAGGGCGACGGAGGCGTTCCCATTCGACGAAACGGGCGAAGCTGGCGCCTCGATCTCGTCGGACGGCCGGTCGATGACGGTAGCCATTACTTGAGCGTCTCCAGGTAGGCGAGGAGCTGGGTGATCTCATCCTCGGTCAGGTTGAGGTTGGGCATGCCCTGGTTGTTGTCGGGGTCCATGGGCTTCATGGCCGGCGGGTTGCGGAGCCAGCGCCTGAGGTTGCGATCGTTCAGTTCGAACACGGCACCGGCAAACCGCTGGCGGCTGTAGAGGTGGGTGAGGTTCGGGCCGATCTTGCCGTTGGCGCCCTCGAGCCCCGAGATCATGTGGCACCCGCTGCAGCCCTTGGTGATGAACAACTCGGCGCCGATGGCCTTGTCGCGCGTCGGGTCGGCGCCGACGGCGATCTCTTCGGGCTCGTCGGGGGTCCCCCCACCAGACGCGGTCTCGGCACCTTCGAGCGTCGTCGTCGTGGTGGGAGCGGTCGTGGTGGTGGTCGTGGGTGCCGCCGGCGCCGACTTCTGCTGGTTGGCGACCCAGTCCTTGAAGTCATCCGGCGTGTGGGCGATGACGGTCAGCCGCATGTTGGCGTGGCTCAGACCGCAGTACTCGGCGCACTGACCCGAGTAGTCGCCGGGCTTGTCGGCGTTGATCTTCATGTAGTTGGAGCGGCCCGGAATGGCGTAGACCTTGCCGGCGAGCTTCGGTGGCCAGAAGTTGTGGATCACGTCGGCCGAGGTGAGTTCGAGTTGCACGGTCGTGCCTGCGGGAATGTGCAACTCGTTGGCGGTGATGATCTTCTGCTCGGCGTACTCGTACTCCCACCACCACTGGTGGCCGGTGACCTTGACCTGCAACACCTCGGCGCCCTCGGCCTTGGTGTTGATGTCGAAGATCGTCACGACGGTGAACACACCCGCCACCGCGAGGATGAGCGCCGGAGCGATCGTCCATCCGATTTCGGCCTTGGCGTTGCCGTGCACCTGGACCGGAGCGTCGTCGTCGGACTTCGACCGGAACTTCACGACGACGAAGATGATCAGCCCCTGGACGAGGAAGAAGATGACGGCGGCGATCGGGAACACGAGGTCCCACAGTCGGTCGATGGTGCGGGCCTCGGGGCCAAGCGGGTCGAGCGCGTTCTGCGCGAGTTCGCCGCGACCGCAAGCCGCCGTCAACAAGACGAAGGCGACCGCCAGCAGGACCAACTTGGTCGATCGGGTGCTCCGGGAACTCACGCGCAACCTCGCTTCGGGGCTCTCGTGCTGCGGGGAATGACTGCAGACTTGCTCATGCCGGTGCCTTCTTCAAAGTCAGACGATCCAGTCGCTCCTGAAGCTCTCTGGCACTCAGCTCGCCCTGGTGGAATTCGATGATCCGGCCGTCGGTGTCGATGAACACCGTGGCCGGGAGGCCGCGCACGCCATACCTGGCCGCAACGTCGCCCCGGGGGTCGTAGCCCGACGGATAGGGAACGGCGAAACGGTCGAGCAGCTCGACGGCGTCTTCGCGCGAATCCTGGTGATCGACACCGAGAAAGGAGATCCCCGGGTTGGAAGCAGCCGCCGCCCGGAGCGCCGGAAGTTCACGTTTGCAGGGCTCGCACCAGGCGGCGAAGAAGTTGACCACGGTCGGCTTGGCCGGGCTGGCTGTCAAGACCACGTCTGGACCATCGCCGCGCAACTCGGGCAGCGTGAACGGCGACGCGCTCCGGAAGCTGGCGGCGCGTTCGCCGCCTCCGTCCGATGATGGGCCCTGTCCGATGAACAACGCCGCCGCAACGGCGATGGTGATGAGGACGGCCACGGCGATGATGGCGTTGCGGGCGCTCAGCCCGCCCTCGGAGGGCGGGGGGATGGTGGTCGGCGACGGCGATCGGTCGAGGTCGAGAATCAACGAGGTGTCGGCGGTCATGCCTCCCCGCTGCCCTCCTCCTCGTGCTCGCCAGGCTCACCCTCTGACGCCTCTTCACTCACGTTGGCCGTGCCGTTCATCTGGTCGGGATGGACGTCGCACTGGAAGTAGTAGGAGCCGGCCTCTGGGGTCTCGAACTCGTATTCGGCCGTGCCTTCGGTGTTGATGACCTCGCCCTGGAAGATGGCCTCGCCCCCCTTGGTCTCGTAGAGGGCGACGTTGTGGGGGATGGCTTCGCGGTTCTCGAAGACCAGCGTGACCTTCGTAGTCGCCGGGAAGTCGAGTTGGTCCTTGTCGAACTCGATGCCCTCGGCGGCGATCGCGAACTCACCCGTACCCCCACCCTCACCAGAGTGGAACTCGCGCTCGCCCTTGAGGGCGCCAGCCACGCCGGAGGCCAACAGCAGGCCGACGCCGACGGTGGCCAGCGTGGTGATGGCCGAGCGGCCGATGTTCTTGGTGGCGATCATCCAGAAGGCGCCGAGCAGGGCGAAGGCGATGACGATGCCGATGATCGGCGCCGCCTCGGCCGACACAGAGAGGAAGAGGCGGGAGAGGGCGACGACGCCGGCGCCGGCGAGGAGGAAAATGGTGCCGGGAAGACCGATCGGGACGACGAAACGGTCGTTGATGCGGTCGGTCATGGCCTGGGTCCACGAGGGGTGCTCGCGCCAGACCTGCCCGAACCAGGCGAACACGGCGACGAGGCCGACCATCACTCCGAGCAGGATCAGCGAGCCCTCGGTGGCGGCGCCGGCCGCGATGAGCCCGAGCGACAGCGCGCCCCAGATCGGCCAGGTGCTGGCGCCCGCGGTGTCGGTGGTGTCGGCGGGGCGAGGTTCGGCCGCCTCTTCGAGGGCGACGGCCAGCGGCTCGCGCGGGACGAAGACGTAGGCGGCGACGCCGAGGCCCACGGCGGCGAGGCCGGCGATGACGAGGTTGGTGAACCCGACGCGATCACTGGTGCCGATGACGTAGGCGAAGCCGACGACGACGACCAGACCGGCGAGGGTGAAGTAGAGCTTCGAGGCAGCGTTGAACACGGC
>JBKJLU010000397.1:0-5395 GCA_046596815.1 Acidimicrobiales bacterium
TGCCCAGTTCCGCCCGACGGTTGTCGGCACCCGATCGAGGCGGATCTCCGTGCGCTTCGCCTGCCGCACGATCGCCTGCAATCCGAGGCGGGTCACCAACAGCCGCGGCGACTCCTGCTCGACCGCTTGCGCGTTGGCGTCGAGTCGCAGGTGCAGGAGGTCGGCGCCCTTGGCCAGCCGCCCGAGCTTGACGGCGCTGCGAGGACCGATCGGATTGGCAAAGTAGTGGGCCGCCGAAGGCACAGGGGACACAACGGTGACGTCGGCTCCCTCCGCCGTCAACCGGCGAACGTACGAGAACGTGGCCGCGGATTCCGGCCCCGGCATGATCGGATAGGGGGCGGCCACCACGATGCGACGGGGGCTCACGACGGCAACTCCGCCAACGCCGCTTCCATCCGGTCGAGCACCGTCGGCCACGTGTACTCCCGCAAGACGTACTCGCGGCCGCCGGCGGCGAGCACAGCCAATGCATCGGGACGTTCGCCGACGACCACGATCGCCTGGACGAGCTCGTCGGCATCGTCGTAGGTGATGCCTGCGCCCGAACGTTCGCAGTGCCACGCGACGACGGCGCTGTCGGCGTTGGCGATGACGCCGGTGCCGGCCAGCCACGCCTCCATGATCGTGCGGGAGAAGCTCTCGTTGCGGCTCGGCTGCACGTAGGCCGCCGCCGCCGCGAAGATGTCGGCGAGCTCGTCATAGGGCAATCGGCCGAGGTCGTGCACCCGAGAGGCCACGACCGGCGCCGGGTCGATGGCACCCACACCGGTCGTCACCAGATCGAGGTCGGCTCCGAACTCGACGACGGCACGGGTGAAGGCGCCGAGCAGCTGGTCCCAGCCCTTGCCGCCCTCGCGCCGTCCGCCGTAATAGAGGAACGGCCGGTCCGTGCCGGCGCGCGCTCGACCTTTCGCCGGATCGCCGAGTTCCGGCACGTGGAGCCCCGCGCCGGTCACGTGGTGGGGCGCCAGTTCGGCCAGACGGTGGCCGAGGTCATGCTCGGGCTCGGACAGGAACCAGACCTGGGCGACGTCGGAGAGCACGGGGCGCACGACATCGAGATAGGCGTAGTACTCGTCGTGAAGGCACGGCATCACGATCGTGCGCTCGGGAGCGACGACCGCACACGAAACCGTCGTCCAGAACAGGTAGGGCGACATCACGATGGCGTGGTAGTCGTCCGCGTGGCGCACGAGGTGATGGAAGAGATCAGGCACCCGGAATGTGCCGCTGAGCCAGAGCCGTTGCTCTTCTGGGGTCACTGGAAGGCCAAGTTGGATGCGACCTTCCATGAGATCGCGCTGGGCCTTGTCGCCGTCGTGCACCGTCGAGAAACGGTGCACCCGGACGCCCGCCTCCACGAAGGACTCGGGCGCCATGGCGTTGGCCCAGGTGTGGTGGTCGACGGCACAGGTGGTGAGGATGTCGACCTCCCATCCCCGCTCGACGAGGCCCTGCGCAGCCTCGCGGAGCACCGACTCGGATCCGCCGACGACTTCGTCGCCGTAGCGCGGCGTCACGAACGCCAAGCGCCCCTTGCTCATCGCACGAAGCCGTCGAGCTGATCGAGCAATGTGCGGGACGTCCGCTCGAGGGAGAAGTCTTGGGCTCGCTCGCGTCCGGCGACCACGAGATCGTTGCGGAGAGCCTCATCGCGCATCACGCGATCGACGGCGGCGGCCACGAGCATCGGATCCTTGTCGTCGAGCAACAACGCGGCGTCACCGACGGTTTCGGGCACCGCCGTCGACGCGTAGGCGATGACGGGGATCTCGAAGTGCATCGATTCGACGAGCGGCACCTTGAAGCCCTCGTGCTCGCTCAGACACACGAAGACGTCGGCCGCCCGGTAGCAAGCGAGCTTCTCCTCATGGGAGATCGTGTCGGTGAACTCCACCACCCCGCCGCCCACGCCGAGCTCGTCCGCCAGCAGTTCGAGCGAGCGGTAATAGACGTTCGAGGTGCGTCCGCCGACGAGGGTCATTCGGGCCTTCGGGTCGTAGAACTCCCGGTAGGCGGCGAACGCGGCGATGAGGTCGTGCTGGCACTTGTTGGGCGCGGCCCGGCCGATGAACAGCCACCGGGTGCCGCCATCGGCGGTCTCGCGTCGAAGGCGTTGCACCAGGCGTTCGTTGGGCGTGGCGTCGAGTTCCTTGGCATCGAACAGCACCGGACATACGGCGGTCGGCGAGTAGCCGGCCCCGTCGAGGTCGGTGGCGCTGAACGACGAGTTGGCGATGGCGAAGCGCGACTGCGGCGCCAGCCGGCGCATCTCACTCAAGGCGGTGTTGCAGGCGTCGGACGCGCCGGGTTCCCAACGGTCGAAGAACAGCGGCGGCGTGATGTTGTGGAAGTAGACCCCGAACGGGATGTCCTGGTCGAGCAGGAAGGGGGTCATGCGGCTGGCCGTCGAGAGCTGGAACAGGATCCAGGCGTCTCCACCCCGTCCGTCGAGCTGGCGGTCCCACGTCGTGAAATGACGTCCCAGCTTCTTCACGGCGGCCTGGGCCTCGTCGTAGAAGATCTCGCTCTCCCACCCCGCGGCTCGGAGCGCAGCCTGGGTGAGGCGAACGTGCACGCCGATGGCGTCGCCGGCGGCGAAGTTCGGGACGAACTGATGCAGGGTCCTTGTCATTGCTTCGACGCAGAGCGATCTTCGCCGGCCGACTGCTCGAGGCGCTCCACGCGCGCCTGCAGTTCGGCCAGGTCGGCCTCCACGCTCTCGACCCGGTTGGCGACGGTGACTCCAAAGCGGGCCGTCGCCTGTCCGAACGCGGAGATCTGGTGGCCGAGGTAGCGCAGATACCAGATCATGAGCTTCTTCAAGGCCTGCTTGACCAACGAGACGCCGGGAACACGCGAGGCGGTGGGGACCTGAAGGTCGATGGTGGCCTGGCGCTCGAGCAGCAAGGCACCGTGGCGCAGGTCATCCGGCCGGTACTCGCCGGCGGCCAAGCGGGCGGCCGCCGATCGGATGCGGGCCAGCTTCACCGCGGGGAAGTCGGGGGCGGCGGCCCGCTCGGACGCAGCTGCGGCGATCTCGGCGGCCACGACGGCGCGCGGCAGGACCTTCGGTGACGAGGAGGTGGCCACGGCGCGGAGACCTTACTTCCTGCCTGTCGTAGCCTCCGGTCTCGTGCGCCTTCGCTCTCTCGTCGTCCTCCCGGCTGTCCTCGTGCTGGCGGTAGCCGCGTCGAGTCCGTTTTCGGCGGCGCTGGCGGCATCGGTGGTGGCCGACAACGCCGATATCGCCGGCGAAGCGGGGCAACCGGGCCAGATCCTGGTGACGTTCCGGGATAGCACTCCCGCGGCGACGAAGGCGGCGGCCCACCGAGCCGTCGACGGCGAGGTCGTCGAGCGCCTTCGGGCCATCCGCACCGAGGTCGTCGCCGTCGCCGACGTGGCTGCAGCCCTCGAGTCCTACCGTCAGCGCAGCGACGTGACCGGGGTCGAGGTCGACGGCAAGGTTCATGCGCTCGCGGCACCGCCGGACGACAGCTATCCGCTCCAGTGGAACCTGCAGCCCCCGACGAGCGCCAACCAGGGCACGCTCAACTGGGAGCCGGTGTATCCCACCGCCCAGGGCGCCGGTGTCCTCGTGGCCGTCGTCGACACCGGGCTGCGCAGTGTCGCCACTGGAGGTCCGGACGGGACCGACGGTTTCGAGCCCGGCACCGTGCGATCGGATCTCGATTTCGACTTCGTCAACGACGACACCACCGCCGACGACGAGAACGGGCACGGCACCCACATCGCCGGAACGATCGCCCAGCACACCGGCAATCCCAAGGGCACGACCGGGGGCTTCAGCGTGGCCGGCGTGGCCTCGAAGGCGTCGTTGCTTCCGGTCAAGGTGCTCGACCGCTTCGGCGAAGGCACGGTGTCCGATACCGCCGCCGGCGTGCTCTACGCGGCCCGCCAAGGTGCAAAGGTCATCAATCTGTCGCTCGGCGGCAACTACTCGAAGTCGCTGTGCGATGCCGTGGCGGTGGCCTCCCGCACCGCACTGGTGGTTGCCGCCTCGGGGAATGAAGCCGAGGGCGGGTTCGTCCCCGTGGCCTATCCGGGTGCTTGTCCCACGGTGCTCGGCATCGGCGGACTGCGCTACGACGGCAGCCGAGCGCCGTACTCCAACGCCGGCTGCGAACTGGCGGCCACCGGTCCCGGCGGCGACCTCAGCGGGAACGGTCGCCTCTTCCCCCGCAACGGCAGCCAGGAGGATCCACGCAACGGCATCCTCCAAGAGGCCTACGACCCGGCGCGAACACTCAACAACGGCTTCGGCTTCTTCTACGACTCCGGCACCTCGATGGCAGCCGCCCACGCGGCTGGTGCCGCCGCCGTCCTCCTCGGGATCAACCCGGACCTCGCCACCGTGCGTCGGGTGCTGCTGGCCAGCACCCGAGATCGCGGCTCACCCGGCCCCGACGACGAGTTCGGCTACGGCGCCCTCGACCTCGGACGGGCCGTCGACATGCTTCGCTCGGGCAGCGTTTCCCTGCCCCGCGACACCCTGGGCTACCGGATGGTCGCCACCGATGGCGGCATCTTCGCCTTCGGGGACGCCGACTTCTTCGGATCGACCGGCAACCTCACCCTCAACTCGCCCATCGTCGGCATGGCCCGCACGGTGACCGGACGGGGCTACTGGTTGGTGGCGGCCGACGGCGGCATCTTCTCCTTCGGGGATGCCACCTTCCACGGATCCACCGGAGGCACGAAACTGGCGGCCCCGATCGTGGGGATGGCGGCGACCGGCAGCGGCAAGGGCTACTGGCTGGTGGCCAAGGACGGCGGCATTTTCGCCTTCGGGGACGCCCGCTTCCTCGGATCGGTCGGGGGCACCCGCCTCAACTCGCCAGTCGTCGCCATGGCCGCCAACCGCTCCGGAACGGGCTATTGGCTGGTCGGCAGCGACGGCGGCATCTTCGCCTTCGGCGACGCCGCCTTCCGCGGCTCGACGGGCGACATCCGACTCAACTCCCCGATCGTCGGCCTCACGCCCACACCGACGAGCGACGGGTACTGGATGGTGGCCACCGACGGCGGCATCTTCGCCTTCGGGGACGCCGGCTTCTTCGGATCGACCGGCGACATCAAACTCAACAAGCCGATCGTGGCCATGGCCTCGACGTGCTTCGGCACGGGCTACTGGCTCGTGGCCAGCGACGGCGGCATCTTCTCCTTCGGCAACGCCCCCTTCCTGGGATCGACCGGTGACATCGCCCTCAACAAGCCCGTGGTGGGCATGTCGCTGGCCATCGACCACCGGGCCAGCCAGGGCTGACCCCCCCTGATGCCCCTTCTGTGACTGGTGGGGCATCAGGGGGGGGGTCAGCCCTGGCTGGCCCGGTGGTCGATGGCCAGCGACATGCCCACCACGGGCTTGTTG
>JBKJLU010000067.1:0-21593 GCA_046596815.1 Acidimicrobiales bacterium
GTCCACGAAGCACCGGTCCAGCTGGCCCCCGTCCACGACGCCCCCGTCCACGATGCACCGGTCCACGACGCCCCGTTCCAGGCCTCGCAGCGGATGTCGATCTCGCCGGAGATGACCTCGACCGTTCCGTTGTTGCCACAGTCGGTCTGGACGTTGCGACCACCACGTGAGGCTTCGATCGATCCGAGCCCGCTGGCCGTCGAGGTCTGGGCGGCGTTCGTAGGAGCGGACACGGCGAGGGCGTTGCCGAGTTGGATGCGGCCCGCCCCTTGGTCGTTGGCCGGCTTGCCGATGATCGGCGAGGCGGTGCCCTTGAGCATGGCCTTGACCTGATCGGGGGTCAGCTCGGGGCGAGCGGCGAGAAGGAGGGCGACGTTGCCGGACGTGACCGCAGCCGCCTGGGAGGAGCCGCTACCCCGGATGTAGCTCGGGCTCCTGAGAGCCTTGGGATAGTCGGCCTCGATCTGGGAGCCGTAGGCCCGGGGGGAGATGATGAAGCGACCGGGGGCGACCACGTCGGGCTTGGTCACCCCGGCGGCGGTCGGTCCACGTGACGACCACGAGGCGAGCGAGTCGTCGGACGGGTCGACGTTCTGCTTGTCGTCGAAGGCACCAACCGAGATCACGAGGGGATCGTCGGCGGGCTTGGTGATGGTGCCCGCGTTGGGTCCGGTGTTACCCGCGGCCACCACGACGACGATGCCCTCTCGCCACAGCCGCTGCACGGCGAAGTTGAGGGGGTCGACGTCGGGCGACTGGGTCGAGGCCGTGCCCCACGAGAGGTTCAGCACCCGGATGTTGAACTGGGTCTTGTAGGCCGACACCCAGTGCATCGCCTGGAGGATGGTGGAGACGTCGACGGTGCCGTTGCGGCCGGCCACCTTGACGCCGACGACATGCGCTTTAGGAGCGACGCCGGTGTAGGCCCCGCCCGCCTGGCCGGCCGAGTCGTTGCCGCCACCGGCGATGATGCCGGCCATGACCGTGCCGTGGCCGTAGCTGTCGACGGTCGTGCCCTCGCCGGACAGGTCGGGTCCGTGGACGATGCGGCCCTGGAGATCGTTCATGGAGGCGATGCCGGTGTCGATGATGGCCACGCCGACGCCCTCACCCAAGTTGCCGGAGGCCCACGCCGTGGTGGCGCCCGAGGTCTTGGCGAAGCTGGACGCCGTCGAGGCCTCGTCGTACGTCAGGTTGGAGAAGCGGCCATACCGGTTCAGGGTGACGGAAACGACCTCGGGGGCGGCGGCGAGCGCATCGACCCCGGTTCCCGGAACGGTGGCACCGACGCCGTCGATGAGCGGGAGGTCGGCCGTCACGGTGCCGCCGACCCCACGCACGGCCCGATGCAGCGATTCGACCGTCGAACCGACCGCACCCTGCACGATCACGCTGACCGAGGCGGCGAGCCGGTCGATCCCCGGATCGACGCTAGCCAGCGACGGGACCGTCACCCGAGTCCACGCCGTGCCCTGGGCCTTGTCGGGCGCTCCGGCCGTCGCCAGCGTGGCGACCGCAAGTAGGGCGACTGCCACCCTCCGCGTTCCGAGGAATGTCACTGAACGTGAGGTAGCAAGCAGGTTCCGTAGCACTCGTCAAGGAAAACCTGAGAGGGACCCTTGAAACAATCCTCCGGATGGATCATTTCTGTCATACCCCGCAGCCGAATTCGTGGCGCGAATGGACTACCCGTCCATGGTCACTCGGCGACGACGAACTCTCGAAAGCGGCTGGCTCCCGACTCGTTGAGCCGAGCGCGGATGCGGGTGCCCTCGGCCTCGTGGCTCTCCACGAGCACCTCCCCCTCGCGGTGCAGCGCGGCGACGACGTCGCCGCGCTCGAAGGGAACCACGAACTCGAGCACGTCATCGAGCGACCGAAGGCGGTCGCTCAAGGTGTGCAACAGCGACTCGACGCCCTCGCCGGTGGCCGCCGAGAACATCACGGCGCCGGGGTAGGCGTCGAGCAAGGCCTTCGCTTCGGCCGGGGCGATGTCGGCCTTGTTGATGGCCAGCAGCTCGGGTCGGCCGTCGGCGTCGATCTCCCGGAGGACTTCGTGGACGGCGTCGATCTGCTCTTCGGCGTTGAGCGCGGAACCGTCGACGATGTGGAGCAACAGGTCGGCCTCGGCCACCTCTTCGAGGGTCGACCGGAATGCCTCGACCAGCTGGTGCGGCAACTTCCGGATGAACCCCACCGTGTCGGAGAGCAGCACGGTCTCGCCGCCGGGGAGCTGCATGCGCCGGGTGCGGGGGTCGAGGGTGGCGAAGAGCCGGTTCTCGGTGAGCACACCCGCGTCGGTCAGCGCATTGAGCAGGGTCGACTTGCCGGCGTTGGTGTAGCCCACGATCGACACCGTGTGGAACGGCGAGGTGGCCCGCTGCTTGCGCTGCACCTGCCGGTGCTTCCGCAGTTCCTTCAGCTCGCTCTCGAGTCGATGCATCCGCTGCACGATGCGCCGACGATCGACCTCGAGCTGCGTCTCACCGGGACCGCGGGTGGCGATGCGGGCACCGCCGCCGCCGCCCTGCTGCGAGAGCGTGCCACCACGACCGCGCAACCGGGGCAGGCGGTACTGGTGCAGCGCCAGCTCGACCTGGGCCTTGCCCTCCTGGGTGCGAGCGTTCTGGGCGAAGATGTCGAGGATCACAGCAGTGCGGTCGATGGCCGTGCGCCCCAGGATCTTCTCGAGGTTGCGCTGTTGGGCGGGCGAGAGTTCGTCATCGAACACGACAGTGTCGGAGTCGACGGCCAGGCTGAGTTCATGGAGCTCTTCGGCCTTGCCCTTGCCGATGTACGTGGCCGGATCGGGCGCCGAGCGACGCTGCACGACCCGCCCCACCACGTCGGCCCCGGCGGTGTCGATGAGTTGGGCCAGTTCGTCGAGGTGGGTCTCGACATCGTCCGGGGCACGCCCCGGGAGGATCACGCCGACGACGATGATCTTCTCCCGGAAACTGCGTTCGATCAGCGCCACTGATTCCTCACCTCCACCCGTCCGATGTACTGGGCGGGCCCGGTGAGCAGAGCCGAATCGCCTTCGAGGTCTACAACCAGGTCGCCGCCCGGATTGCGGACGGTCACCCGATCGCCGGTGAGGCCCCACGCCTTCGTCGCCGCCGCAATGGCACACGAACCGGTGCCACAGGCCTGGGTGATGCCGGCGCCCCGTTCGTGCACCCGCATGGTCACCGTCGCCTGGTTGTCGACCCGCACGATCTCGACGTTCACGTCCGGATTCTCGGCCCCCAGCTGCTCGAGTGCTTCGGCCGCCGGGTCGGCGACGAGGAGCACGAGGTGAGGGTTCCCCGTGTCGACTTCGGCTCGTCGCTCCTCGAGGTCGGTCACCTTCACCAGACCCATGTCGACGGTGAAGCTCCGGGTGCCGTCGCGCTGATCGAGCAGCGGCACCACCCGTTTCGATCCGACATCGGTGACGATCTCGAACTCCGTTCCGCCATGCACACCGAAATCGACGATGGCCTGGGCCAGACATCGGATGCCGTTGCCGCTCATCTCGGCCCGGCCGCCGTCGGCGTTGTGCAGGTGCATGCGGAGTCCGGGAGCGAGGCGGATCAGCCCGTCGGCTCCGATACCGGTGCGCCGGTCGCACAGCGTGACCGCCATGGCGCCGAGATCGGCATCGGCGAACGCGTCCTCGGTGTCGAGCAGGACGAGGAAGTCGTTGCCGAGGCCATGATGTTTGGTCAAGACGAGGGGATGTTTGGTCAAGACGAGGGATTCGGTGGGCATCGGTCTTCCCAGTCTCCCAGTACCCGCTTCGCTACGGCGAGCGGATTGTCGTGCTCGTCGACGTCGATCCACCGGATGCGGGGATCGCGGCGGAACCAGGCCTCTTGGCGGCGAGCGAAGCGACGGGTGCGGCGCACGATCTCGAGGAGGCACTCGTCGAGCGGGGCACCGTCTTCGAGGTGCACGAGCAACTCGCGATATCCGAGGGCCTGACGCGCCGTCTTTGACAGGGCGCCTGCGGACAGGAGCGTTCGCACCTCGTCGAGAAAGCCTGCGGCCATCATGGCGTCGACCCGCACGACGATGCGGGCCTCGAGCATCGGACGCGGCATGCGCAGTCCGACGAGGTGGAACGGTACGGGTGGGTAGGCCTCGAGGCCGGGCCCGAATGACGAGAACGTTCGTCCGCTCCCCACCGAGACTTCGAGGGCCCGGACGATGCGACGGCGGTTCGACGGCTCCATCCGCGCCGCCGCCTGAGGATCGAGAGCCACGAGTCGGCGGTACAACGCGTCGGTGTCGAAGACGGCTTCGAGGTCGGCTTTCACGTCGGGCCACCGCCCCGGGAGCGTGAGCCCGTCGATCACCGACCGCAGGTACAGGCCGGTGCCACCCACCAGCACGGCCCGGCGGCCCCGTCGGACGAGGTCGTCGAGGGTCGTGCGGACGGCGACCTGGAAGTCGGCCACCGAGTACTCGTCCCACGGCTCGACCAGATCGATGAGATGGTGACGCACTTCGGTCTGCTCGGCCGCCGTGGGCTTGGCCGTGCCGATGTTCATGCCCCGGTAGACCTGCATCGAGTCGGCGCTGACCAGCTCGACGTCCGGACGGGCCCGGGCGATCTCCAGGGCCACCGCCGACTTTCCCGACGCCGTCGGCCCGACCACCACCAGCGGGTTCAGAGGGCGGCGACCGGGATGCGGGTCTTGTGGCGGGGTCGGGCCGTGACCGCGATCAGCTCGCCTTTGAGGTGATGCGGGGCGCCGTCGGTGACGCGAACCTCGGCGAAGGATCCGATGGCGATCGGCGGGTGGCCAACGGGCGCGCGGAAGTGCACGAGCTTGTTCTGGCGGGTGCGGCCGGTGACGACGTCGGCGTCCTTCCGGCTCGGACCTTCGACGAGCACCTCCTCGATCCGTCCGATCCGGGCGGTGTGGCGGCGCAGGGCCGAGCGCTCGACCACCAGCTTCAGCCGGTCGAAGCGTTCGCCGATCACCTCGGCGGGCACGAAGCGATCCTCGAAGCGGGCGGCCTCGGTGCCGGGGCGGGGAGAGAACTGGAAGAGGTACGCACTGTCGTACTCGGCCTCGGCCGCGACCTCGAGCGTGCGGACGAAGTCGTCCTCGGTCTCCCCGGGGAAGCCGATGATGATGTCGGTCGTGACGGCCAGATCGTCCACACCTTGGCGGGCCGCCGCCAGCTTGGTCAGGTAGCGCTCGGCCGTGTAGCCCCGGTGCATGGCCGCCAGGATGCGGTCACTTCCCGACTGCAGGGGATAGTGGAGGTGCTCGCAGACGGTGTCGACCTCGACCATGGCGGCGATGGTCTCGGGCCGAAGATCCTTCGGGTGGGGGCTGGTGTACCGCACCCGGCGGATGCCATCGACAGCGCCGACGGCCCGGAGCAGTTCGGAGAAGAGGGGTCGTCGCTTGGTGAGGTCGCGGCCGTAACTGTTGACGTTCTGGCCGAGCAGGGTCACCTCGACCGTGCCGGAAGCCGCAAGGCCGGCGACCTCGGCCACGATGTCGTCGAACGGGCGACTGATCTCCTTGCCCCGCACCGCCGGCACGATGCAGAAGGCGCAGGCGTTGTCGCAGCCGATCTGGATCGTCACCCACGCGGCATAGGGCAGGTCACGGACCGCCGGGAGAGCCGAAGGGAACTCGCCCGCTTCGGCCTCGGCGAGGATGGCCATCACGGGTGCACCCTCGATGGCCGAGCGTCGCAGCACCTCGGTGGCGGCGGCGACGTTGTGGGTGCCGAACACGGCGTCGACGTACGGCGCCCGGCGCTGGATGTTGCCCTGCTCGGATTGGGCCATGCAGCCCCCCACGGCGATCTGCATGCCGGGGCGGGCGTCCTTCAGGGACTTGAGGTGGCCGAGGTGGCCGTAGAGCTTGTTGTCCGCGTTCTCTCGGATGGTGCACGTGTTGAGGACGACGACATCGGCATCCTCGGCTCGATCGACCGCCCGGAGCCCGTCGGCTTCGAGGAGTCCGGCGATCCTCTCGCTGTCGTGCTCGTTCATCTGACACCCGAACGTGCGGACGAAGTACGTGCGGGACGGTTCGGTCACCGCCTCAGGATACGTGCGACCCCAGGGCGGGCGACTCGGCGGCCGCGGAGCCATCGGCGCCGTCGACCCGTTCGGAGCGCACGTCGACATGGCTGGGGCGGCGACGTTCGCGGTCTTCGACGAGGAGCCGGATGGCCGTACGGCTCTCGCCATCGATCTCGATGTCGGCGAAGGCGGGCACGCAGATGAGGTCGATGCCCGAGTCGGCGACGTAGTTCCGGGCGATGGCCACGGCCTTGATGGCCTGATTCAGCGCACCCGCTCCCACGACCTGGACCTCCACGACCCCGGTCGAACGAAGCACGCCCGCCAGTGCACCGGCGCATGAGTTCGGGTTCGACTTGCTCGAGATCTTGACGACGTCCACTACCGCCCCCCAGCGTGGGTACTTCTCCTGCTAGAGACGTTCGACGGCGTCCCTGCCGGCTCCTGCACCGGTCTTCTGGTCCTGCAGGTTTTCCGCAGGACCAGAAGACCGGAGTTCATCGCCGAAAGCGGCTCAGCCGAGTGAGATGGGCTCGTCGTCGCCGATCCCGGCGCCGAGCGGCACCTCGATGGCGGCGCCGATGCCCTTGGCCGAGGTGACCTTCTCATAGAGCTCGATCATGAGCTCGGGGCTCTCGCTGAGGAACTCCTTGACCTTCTCCCGACCCTGGCCGAGCTGCTCGCCCTCGTACGTGTACCAAGCACCCGACTTCTTGACGATGCCGATGTCGACGGCGACGTCGAGCACCGACCCCTCACGGCTGATGCCCTTGCCGTACATGATGTCGAACTCGGCCTGGCGGAAGGGCGGGGCCACCTTGTTCTTGACGACCTTCACCCGGGTGCGGTTGCCCACGATCTCGACGCCGTCCTTGATCGACTCGATGCGGCGGATGTCGAGGCGGACCGAGGAATAGAACTTCAGGGCCCGGCCGCCGGGAGTGGTCTCGGGCGAACCGAACATCACGCCGATCTTCTCCCGCAGCTGGTTGATGAAGATGCAGATCGTCTGGCTCTTGTTGAGGTTGGCCGTGAGCTTGCGCAGGGCCTGGGACATGAGCCGGGCCTGCAGCCCCATGTGGCTGTCGCCCATTTCGCCTTCGATCTCGGCCCGGGGCGTCAGGGCCGCCACCGAGTCGATCACCAGCACGTCGAGGGAGCCGGAACGGATCAACATGTCGGCGATCTCGAGGGCCTGTTCGCCGGTGTCGGGCTGGGAGATCAAGAGGTTGTCGATGTCGAGGCCGAGGTTCTTGGCGTACAGCGGATCCATTGCGTGCTCGGCGTCGATGTAGGCGCAGATGCCGCCGTTGCGCTGGGCCTCGGCGACCACGTGCATGGCCAGGGTCGTCTTGCCCGAGGACTCGGGCCCGAAGATCTCGACCACCCGGCCACGGGGCAGGCCGCCGATGCCAAGGGCAAGATCGAGGGCCAGGGACCCGGTCGAGATCGCCGCCATGGGCACGATCTCCTTGTCGCCCATCCGCATGATCGAGCCCTTGCCGTACTGCTTGTCGATCTGGCTGAGTGCTACTTCGAGTGCCTTGTCTCGCTCCATTGCGCCATCCCTCTGTTGTTCGAATCGATCGGTCGAATCGGTCTGTTGCCCACCCTAAAGAGGGGGTGTGACAACAACTCACAACAGCGTAATTGCGAACGGGTGTTCGAGTGTGGATGGTGGGCGGCTCAGGCGACGGTGATCTCGAGGAAGGCGGCGTGGGTGGTCGTGCCGTAGGCGAAGACCAGGGTGGCGCTCCCCTGTTGTACGCCGATCCGGAGGGCCAGCGTCCGGCCGGGGGCCAGCACGTGGTTGGCGGCCGAGAATGTCAAGGTCTTGGGAGTGAAGCCCCCGGAGCCGTCGCTCCACTCGGCCTCGTTCAGCGAGGCTGTCGCAATCGCCTGACCGAGACACCCGGACCCGTTGGCGTCACAGTCGAGGAGCAGCGCCCGAAGGTTGCCCTTGCCCGATCCGAAACCGGCCACGGCCGAGGGCAGCGTCAGCACCGGTGTGCCCGAGATCTGCGCAGGACCGGTGAAGCGCCCCGCCCACAGTTGGTGCTCAGTCACGGCCGTCGTCGTCGCCGGCTGCGGCGACGGCACGAGGGTGCGCCCGGGCTGGCCGTCGGCGTCGTAATCGGGAGCACCCGTCCCGCCAGGAGCCTCCGCCGCGAGGGGCGCCGGGGTCGGTGCCGAACCCGGGACCGTGCCTCCGAGGAAATACCCCCGTCGCGCCACCGGTGCCGTGGTCGTCGTGGTGCTGGTGGTCGTCGCCGGCGGCGCGGTCGTCGAGGTGGTGGACGTGGTCGTGGACCCGGTGGTCGACGTGGTTGCCATGGTCGTCGTCGTCGCTGGCGCCGTCGTCGTCGTCGAGGCCGACGGGGGCCTGGTGGTGGTCGTCGAGGTCACGGCCACGACGACGCCCGGCGGCGGGGGCAATCGCACGGGCGGCGGGATGGACACGCCGTCGTCGGGGCCTCGCGTCGTCAGCTCGGCCGTCGTCGTCGGCGGGGTCGCCGTCGTTGTCGTCACCACCGTGGTCGTGGTCTTCGGAAGCAGCGGGGCGATGAAGCGCTTCTTCGATCCTGCCCCATTCCCGCTGGCCCCTTCTCCATTGTCGGTTGGGTCGCTGGACGATGCGACCTCGCCTGAAGGCCGCCCGAGATCCGTTCCACCGCTGGGACTGACCACGCCCCCTGCTACGAGCGCCCCACCGACGGCGGCCGCGACAACCACAGACCCTGCGCGCTCGAGCACCCGCTGGGCAGCAATGAAGCCAGGAATCTGCCCCAGTGCGACGAGGAGTCCTGCGCCCTTCGGGAAGCGACCGATGGCGATGCGCAAGAACGCCCGGACGATTGCCGGGTCGAAGTGGACGCCGGCACAACGGACCAGTTCTTCGCGGGCGGCGGCCGGCGCCACCGGAGGGGTGTACGACCGTGACGATGTCATGACCTCGTAGGCGTCGGCCACCGAGACGATGCGGCCCCCGAGGGAGATCTCCTCGCCTCCGAGTCCGGCCGGATAGCCGGTGCCGTCGAAGCGCTCATGGTGCTGTTCGATGGCCAGACCCCACGGCCCAAGCCAGTGGCGCAGGGCTCCGGCGATGCGGGCGCCCTCGACGGGATGGCTGCGCAGCACCTCCCACTCCGCCGGATCCGGCCGTCCCGCTTTGTTGAGCAACGTCGGCTCCACGTGAAGCTTGCCGATGTCGTGCAGGAGGGCCGACCACCGAAGTCGATCGAGCTCGTCGCTGCCCAGCCCGAGCTCTTCCCCGATGAGTTCGGCATACGCGCGGGTGCGTTCGGAATGGCCCCGGGTGCGGGGATCGTGCGCGGCCAGAGCGGCGATCAGTTCCACCACCGTGCCTGCAGCTGCGCTGGCGTCGCCGTCGTCGGCGTCCTTCGCCTGATCGATGCGACGTTGCAGATTGCGGGCCGTACCCGCCCGGAAGGCGGCGGAGAATCGAGAGGGCGCCAGGCCAGGAAAGACAAGGGCCAGGTCCAGCAACACCGACAGGGGCAACAGCCGACGGAAGAGACGATCGAATCCGAGCAGCGCCGCCACCGACGCACCCAGCACCGCCGCCCACCATCCGATCGTGGGAACAACACCCTCGGGGGTGGGAAGCGCATTGGCGACGAGAAGGCCGACGTCGGTGGCCACCACCACCGGCGCCAGGATCACCACAACGCGGATCAGGGTCGCGAGACCCCGCCTCCGCTTCCACCGATCACCATCCGAACGAATCGCCCCCGAGGCCGTCATCGTCGGGTCGCCCGAGGTCGAGTCAGCGGATGTCGATCGAGAGGAAGGTCGGGTGCGACGAGGTGCCGTAGGCCACCATCAGGGGAACGCTGCCCTTCTGCGCAGCCAGGCGGAGCACCAGGGTCCGGCCGGCAGCGAGGACATGGTCGGTCGCCGAGAACGAGAGCGTCTTCGGAGCGAAGACGCCGGAACCACTTCCCCACTCGGCCTCGCTCAGGCTGGCGGTGGCGATCGGTTGCGCTGCACAGTTCCCGCCGTTGGCGTCGCAATCCAGGAGGTAGCCCCGCAGCTTTCCCCTCCCCGAGCCGAAAGCAGCGACGGCCGATGATACGGCGAGGCTCGGCACGCCCGTGATGGTCACCTGAACCGGAAATCGTCCGACCCAGAGCTGGCGCTCCGTAGGGGCTGCGGAGGTTGCCGGTCGAGAAGACGGGGCGAGGGTCCGGCCGGGAAGTCCGTCGCCGTCATAGTCCGTGGCCCCCGACCCGCTCGGTGCGGCAGGGCTCAGCTCTGCGGGTCCGTCACCCGACGAGGGGCCGAGGTAGGACCTCCCGGTGGACCCCGCCGGGGGCGGGGGCGGCGCTGGTGCGGCGACTTCGGCTGCTGCTGCTTCGACGGGCGCAGGCTCGGTCGGCGCGGGTTCGGCGAGGCCGGGAGCCGCAGTCACGGCCGTCGTGACCTCGGTCGCCGAAACGCCAGATGGCTCCGGATCTCCTCGGCGGGTCTTCGAAGGCGCCGTCCCTCCGTTGCCGCTTGGCGAGGCTTGCTCAGCGGCGTCCGTCGAGGGCCGGTCTTCGAAGACGCCGCGCAGACCCGGTGCCCCCGGCCCGACGACACCACCGACGGCAAGACCGGTGACGGCGACGCCGGCAACGACGGCCGAACCCGCCTGCTGCACCGCCTGCTGGATCACCGCGAACCCGGGCAACTGGGCGAGCAGCACGAGGAAGCCGGCCCGCCTGGGATAGCGCGCGATGGCGATGCGGAGGAACGCCCGGACGATCGCCGGGTCGAAGTGATTGCCGGCGCAACGAACCAGTTCCTCTCGCGCCGCCGCCGGTGCGACGGGAGGCGTGTACGAACGGACCGAGGTCATCACCTCGAAGGCATCCGCGACGGACACGATGCGTCCACCCAGGGAGATCTCTTCACCAGCCAGACCGCCGGGATAGCCGGCGCCGTCGAAGCGCTCGTGGTGTTGTTCGATCGCAAGACCCCACGGTCCGAGCCACGGGCGGAGTGCTCCGATGATACGGGCGCCCTCGGCCGGATGACCCCGGAGCACCTCCCACTCATCGGGGTCGGGACGCCCCACTTTGTTGAGCAACGTGGGGGTCACGTGAAGCTTGCCGATGTCGTGCAACAACGCGGACCAGCGCAGCCGATCTCGGTCCGCGGACGAGAGTCCGAGTTCCTCGGCGATGAGGTCGGCGTAGGCCCGGGTGCGCTCCGAGTGGCCGCGGGTCTTCGGGTCGTGCACGGCCAGAGCGGCGATCAACTCGACCACCGTTGCCGCAGCCTCGGCTGTGCCCGCCTCTGGAGCTCGCTCCTTGGCCACCTCGAGCCGCCGTTGGACGTTCCGCACGCTGCCAGCCCGGAACGCCGCCGAGAACCGCGATGGCGCAACCCCGGGGAACACGAGTGCAAGGTCGAGTAACACGCTGAACGGCAGCAAACGGCGAAAAAGGCGGTCGAAGGCGACCAAGGCGAGCCCCGCGGCGCCGAGCACGGCGACCCACCAGACAACGGAGGCGGGTAGTCCATGTGGTCGGGGAAGGGCACGGGTGAGGATGAGGCTGACGTCGGTGGCGACGATCGCCGGAGCGAGGAAGACGACAGCTCGCACGACGAACGCCAACCTCGGTCGGCGCTCCCATCGATTGTCCGCGGCGGGTTGGTCGGCGACGTCCGGCCGATTGGCGACGGTGGTCACGACGTTCCGAGATGCAATCGCTGCCGTAAGAGGTCGAGGGCCGAGATGGCGGCGAACTGCCGGACCCGCTGACGGTCGCCAGGGAGGCGCAGCCGGTGGGTCTCGCCCCTCTCGTCGCCGGGCAGAGCGATGCCGACGAACACGGTGCCCGGCGCCTCGCCGTCTTGCTCGTCCGGACCCGCGACCCCGGTGAGGGAGAGGCCCACGTCGGCGCCCAGAGCCCGTCGCACCCCGAGGGCCATGGCTGCGGCAGCAGCCTCGGACACAACCGGACCCTTTGGCACGCCGAGCAGGTCGAACTTGATCTGGCTGGCGTAGGCGACGACCGCACCCCGGAACCAGTCGCTGGCACCGACGACATTGGTGAGACGGGACCCGACCAGGCCGCCCGTCAGCGACTCGGCGACCCCCAAGGTGAGTCCTGCGGCCACCATTTGGCGGCCCACCGTCGACTCCATGGTCTCGTCATCGACACCGAACACGAGATCGTTGAGGATGCTTCTCACCTCGGCCTCTTCGGCATCGAGAAGGTCGCGAGCTGCGACGGCATCGTCGGCCTTCACCGTGACCCGCACCTTGATGCCCTCGATGCCGCTCGCAAGGAAAGCGATGGTGGCCCCGCCCTGCCCTTCGAGGGCCTCGAGACGAGGTGCCATGAGCTCGGCCAACTTTGACTCGGCCACGCCCCAGGTCTTGATCGTCCGCGAGAGGATCGTGGCCGTGTTGCCGCTGCGGGCCTGGAGGTCGGGGATGATGGCCCGCTCCATCATCTCGGTCATCTCGTACGGGACACCGGGAACGGCGTAGACGACCTTGTGGCCGACCGGACAGATGAGCCCGGGGGCCGTGCCCCGCACTTGTTCGATGATCGATGCACCATCCGGGACGTCGGCTTGGCGGAGGTTGTTCTCCGGCATCTCCCGCCCCCGCGATTCGAACATCGTGCGAATGCGCTCGCCGATCTCGGGACGACGCACGAGGGCCACGTTCATGACCTCGGCGATGGCCTCTCGGGTGATGTCGTCCTGGGTCGGGCCGAGGCCGCCACACATGATCACGGCGTCGCTGCGAGAAAGGGCGATGCGCAGGGCCTGGACGATGCGCTCGGGGTTGTCGCCGACCTTGGTCTGGAAATGGGAGTCGATGCCAGCCAGCGCCAAGTGCTCGCCCATCCAGGAAGAGTTGGTATCGACGATCTGCCCGAGCAGCAGTTCGGTGCCGACGGCGATTATCTCAGTGCGCAAGCTGGTATCTCCGTGCGCACGTTGGTACCTCACATCGCACGGTCGGCCGCCTTCTTGCCGTCGATGAGGTACTGCGCGCCGGTGACCAGCGCGAGGACGACGCCGGCCCACAGCACGGCCTTGGCGACGATCGGAACCTCGGCCGTGAGGGGCAAGAGGGCGAGGCCGATGGCGACCTCTTGCACCACCGTCTTCACCTTGGCCCAGTAGCGCGCTGGTACCGAGACACCGCGCTTGCCCATCCAACTGCGGTAGAGGCTGATCCCGATTTCGCGGACGGCGATCACGGTCACCGGGAGCCACCAGAACGCACCTTGCACGGCCAGCGCGATCAGTCCACCGACGACCAGGAACTTGTCGGCCAGGGGATCGAGAAAGGCGCCCGAGCGGGTAGTGCCTTGTCGGCGGGCGATGTAGCCGTCGACGCCGTCGGTGGCGGCGAGGACGAAGCCGAGGGTGAACGACGGCCACGACGGGCCCTGGGCCACCACGACGGCCAACCACACCGGGGTCAACAGCAGACGGGCAAAGGTGATGGCGTTGGCCGGGGTGGCCAAGGCCGAGGGTCCGAATGACGTCGTCGTCGCCGGGGCCGAGGGGTCCGGGGGCACGGGCGTCAAGCTCCCACGAGATCGGGGCCGAACGCTCCCTGCACCTCGACGGTGTGGAACTGCCCGACGGACAACGTCTCGGGGACCTCGACGATGCCGTCGATCTCCGGGGTCTCGCGATGGCTGCGGGCCACGCCCGGCGCATCGACGAGCACTTCGATCTGTCGGCCCACCAGATCGCGACGCCGGGCCGAGGTGATCCCTTCTTGTACCTCGTGCAACTCGACGAGGCGCTCTTTCATCAAACCCTCGTCGACGACGCCGTCGAGGTCGGCGGCATACGTCCCGACCTCGTTCGAGTAGGCGAAGAAACCGACCCAGTCGAGTTGGGCTTCGTCGACGAAGCGCAAGAGCAGGTCGTGGTCGGCCTCGGTCTCTCCGGGATAGCCAACGATGAAGTTCGACCGGAACGCAGCATCGGGGAACCGGGCTCGAATGTCGGCGATGCGACGGAGGAACCGGTCGCCGTCACCCCATCGACGCATGCGGCGCAGCAAGGGCTTCGACACGTGCTGGAGCGAGAGGTCGAAGTAGGGCACGCCGGAAGGTCCGCCGATGACGTCGATCAGTTCGTCGCTGAGGTCGGACGGATAGAGGTAGAGCAACCGGGTTCTCGGCACCTGGTCGGCGACAGCTTGCACCAGCGGGACGATCGAGCCGGCTCCCATGCCGTCCACGTCCTTGCCATAGGAGGCGAGGTCCTGGGCCACCAGGACGATCTCCTTGACCGCGTCGCCGGCGCCGAGTTGTTCGACCTCGAGCAGGATCTCCGCGACCGACCGCGACCGCTGCTTCCCCCGGAAGCTCGGGATGGCGCAGAACCCACAGCTGCGATCGCACCCCTCGGCGATCTTGACGTAGGCCCAGGGACGGACCGACCGGGGGCGGGGCAGGTTGAGGAGATCGAGGCTGGGGACGCTCTTGCGACCCAGGGTCACGGGAACGCCGAACCCCGCCACCCGGTCGACCTCCGGGAGTGCCTCGGCCAACTCGTCGCCATAGCGCTCGGCCATGCAGCCGGTCACGATCAGTTCCGAACCGGGACGACGGCCGTCGGCCAGCGCCAGAATCGTGTCGACCGACTCCTGGCGGGCGGACTCGATGAACGCGCAGGTGTTCACGACGACCACGTCCGCCTGGTCCGGGGACGCCGCCACCCGAAGACCGTCGGCCTCGAGGGTGCCCACGAGCTTGTCGGAATCGACCTGGTTCTTGGGGCAGCCGAGGGTTTCCACCCAGTAGGTGCGCGTATCGGCCACGCACCAATCTACGCCCGAAATCCCAGTTCCTCGTAGAGCGCCGTGATCACCGGTTGGGTGCGGAGGTGGTTCGCCACCTCACCCGGCCTACCGTTACAGCAGAGGGCGACGGCCAGGCCCCGCTCGGGGTCGGCGAACGCCAGCGACGACTCCTGGCCCCCATGCCCGAACGTCCTCGAACCGGCGGCATCGCCGTAGCCGTAGTTGTTCGGCCTCGCCCGGTAGCGCCACGAGTTGACCATCAGCCCGAGTCCCCAGTCGATGACATGGCCGAACGTGTCGTCGCGTCGACCGGCACGATGCCGTGCGGCCATGGCCTCGACCGTGGTGGCGGACAACACCCGCTCGCCTTCCCGCACCCCACCGCCCAGGAACATCTCGAAGAGCTTCACGAGGTCCCCCATAGGCCCCACGCCCCCACCACTCGGCGACGAGCGGCGGAAACCCCGCCACGAGTCCATGCCCCGCACCGCTTCGGGGGCGACCGCCGGACGGATGTCGTACATGACCCCCATGCGGTCGCCGTACGACGCGTAGCGCTCCTCGTTCAGCTGCATCCACGAGTCGCCCATGTCGAGCGGTTCGAAGATCTCCTCGCTGACATACGCCGCGAAGTCCCGGCCGTCGATTCGCTGGATGATCTCACCGAGGATCTGGAAACCCGTGACCGGGTGATATCCGGCCGACTCGCCGAAGACCCAACCATCCTCGATGGGCGAGGCACTGATCCGGGCCACGAGGTCGTCCCACTCGAGACGCCAGGGATCCGTCGGTGGCTGCAGCGTGCGAAACCCACCGGTATGGGTGAGCACCTGGCGGATGGTGATCGCCGCTTTCCCGTTGGCCCCGAACTCGGGCACGTGGCGCGCCACCGGATCGTCGAGGGCAAGATCGCCGCGTTCCCAGAGTTTCGCAACGGCTACGGCGGTGACGGCCTTGGTGCAGCTGAACCAAGGCAACAGGGTCGATGGGGTCATGGCGACGCCCGTCCGACCCTCACCGACGACGATGCTGATCGGCTCGTGCCCGAGTTGGCGCACCTCGAGTTGCGCGCCAGGGTGCAGCCCCTTCGCCCGACCCTGCTCGAGCAGATCGACGACCCGTTGCAGGCTCAGGGGCTCAGAAACGCCTGCATGGTCAAGACACCGTCGCGTTCACGACGGACCTCGAATCCGTGGCTGCGAAAGAGCGCGATCGCCGGCAGGTTCGGCCGGCCCACGTTGAGGCCGATGCTCACCTTGCCCTCCTCGCCCGCCTTGGCCAGCAGCGCCTTGAGGAGCAGGCCTCCAACGCCCTTCCCTCGATGTTCCGGGACCAGAGCGATCAACAGTTCCGGGGTCTCGCCGCCGACGAAGCCGCCCTCGGCGTCGTCGTCGGGGAAGATCCGGAACCAGGCGGCGCCGACCGGCTCGAGGGCCGACTCGGCCACGACGCCATGGTCGCCGGTCCGACCCCACTGATCGACGAACGCCGTCACCTGGGGGCTCGACAGCAGTTGCTCAGGCGACGGTCGCTCCTTGCCTGGCGGAGCCGCGGCCTCGTAGAGCATCTCGCGTAGGAAGTTGCCATCGGCCAACCCCGCGAGCCGCGTCGTGTATCTCGTCGTCGCCATCGGCGTCATTCTGCCCCGGACGGTGCCAACGCTCGCCCATATCGCAGTTCGTGCAAGGCGAAATCTCGCGCATCGTCGATCTTGATGGCGCCGTCGGCCGTCCAGCCTTCGCGCTCGTAAAAGCGCCGGCCACGCGCGTTCGAGTCGAGCACCCAGAGGATGGCCCGCCGGTACCCCTGCGCTTCCATCTCCCGGACGGCCGCCGCCATCAGCGCCGTGGCGATGCCGCGTCCCCAGGCCGCAGGCTCGAGGTTGAGGGCCCACAGTTCGCCGGTGCCCGGCTCGCAATCCGTCGTCGCTTCCGGCCGGAGCCCACCGACGCCGACCCATCCGCACACATGCCCGTCGCGCGGATCCTCGGCGACGAACATCACGTTGTCGACCAATCCGTCCGTGAGGCGCTACCGCCACGCCGCCTGGCGGTCGCCGATCGAGAGGTTGTCGAGATACTCGTCGGGCATCTGTCCGCGGTAGCCCACCTGCCAGGCCACGATGTGGACGCGACCGATGTCGTCGGCGTCGGCCAACACCGGCGGACGCACGACGATCGACGTCAACTCAGAAGGCGAGCGGTAGCCCGGGACGGGGCCACTCGAAGGACACCAGCTTCCCGGTGGCCGAAAGGGTGGCGTAGGCCGTTCGGAGGTCGGGTCCGCCGAAGCAGAGGTTGGTGGTCAGCGGATCGGGCAACGCCGCATGTTGCACCGACTCGCCGTCGGGAGAGATCACGGTGATGCCGCCGTTGCCGATGGTGGCCACGCAGATGTAGCCCTCCCCGTCGATGGCGAGTGAGTCGAAGAGCTGATTGCCCGGAGCGCCGTGCACCAACGTGCCTCCGTTGCCGAAGGGCGGCGTCGGTCCGGCGATCTGCCCGGGCCCGTCGAGCGTCCAGGAGTAGACCCTGCCGGTGTGGGTTTCGGCGACGTACACGGTGGCGCCATCGGGCGAGAGCCCCACCCCGTTGGGGGCATCGATGGGAAAGACGACTTCGCGGATCTCTGACCCGTCGGCCTTGGCGTAATAGAGGCCACCGCGGTCTCGTACTCGGGCCTGCATGTGTCCATGGTCGGTGAACCAGAAACCGCCGGTCGAGTCGAAGACGAGATCGTTCGGAGCCCGCAGCGGCCGGCCGTCGCACTCGGTGTAGACGTCGGTGACCGACCCCGTCCCCAGGTCGACCCGTTGGATGCGCCCGCCGATGTAATCCTCGGCCTGCGTGCCGTGGTGATCGCCGGGAAGCATCATCGGACCGAGGTCGGTCCAACGCCAACCGCCGCTGTTGCAGACGTAGACAGCACCGTCGGGGCCGATGGCCGCGCCGTTGGCGCTCCCGCCACAGTCGGCCGCCACTTCGTTCGTGCTTCCATCGGCGGAGATGCGGCGCAACGTCCCCGTCCGCAACTCACACACCAACAGGTCGCCCCCTGGCAACACGACCGGCCCCTCGGGGAATTGCAGCCCGTCGGCCAACTCGGTCAACGACGCTTCCGTCATTGCTGCACCAGGACGAGACGGTTGCCCTCAGGGTCGGCGATCGGAGCGATCGTCGGTCCGCCGGGGACGTCAAAGGGCTCCCCCATGACCTTGCCGCCGAGTTCAGCCGTCCGGGCCAGCGTCGCCCGGAGATCGCGCACCTGGACGTAGATGGCGAAGCCGGGTTCGCCGGCGATGATGTGCCCGCCCGGACCCGGCAGCGGTCCGCCGACGCCCGGAGCAATGGCCATCACGGCACCCTCGCCGATCTCCCAGTTGAAGAGGCTGGCGTAGAACGCCCGCTGGGCTTCGGGATTCCGGGCCTGCAGGTCCCAGTGCACCACGGGGCGCGCCCAATCGGGTTCGTTGGTCATAGACGACTTCTTATCCGATCGGCACCACCGGACGCGCTTGAGTGTCGAGAACATCGCCGTCGTCGACGAGCAGGAGGCACATCGGGCACGGTTGAGCAATATCTCGTGCAAGAAAGTGGTCGGTCTCAGATCCAGCCGGCGCGGTCAAGGATCTCCAACGCGACGTCCCGCACGGGGCGGCTGTCATTCTCGACGGCGAACTGTTCGTGTCCCGCTCTCGTGAGGATTTCCTCGAGTTCACCCGTGCGCGTGAGATGCCAGTCCCGTGATGGTCCTGAGGGCATGCGTCCGATCAGCCGCGCCACCCGGGTGGCGTGCGACGAGATCAAGCGAACGACAGTGATGTCCGCG
Source organism: Acidimicrobiales bacterium (assembly GCA_046596815.1). Taxonomy (GTDB): domain Bacteria; phylum Actinomycetota; class Acidimicrobiia; order Acidimicrobiales; family CADCTF01; genus DATLED01. The sequence continues at coordinate 18,660 of JBKJLU010000067.1, forward strand.
CCCGGCACAGCCGCCCTGTAGCGGTCGAGTTCGGACGCGTCCTCGAGGACGTGCGCCAGCACGAGGCGTGTGACGCCGTGGGCCTGATAGTTGGGCCAAAGTAGAGCCAAGTTCTCGAACATGAGGTCGGCGTTCCACTTCGACGACGGTGGCCACTGAGCGGTCAGACCGTCCAAGTCGAGAACCGCGTTCGGCAGCTCCCTCTCCGCGAGGGTGTCGTTGATCTCCCAAGCGATTGTTGTCTTTCCGGCTCCGACCGTTCCTGTAAGCAACAGCACCGGCACGCGACTCGTCACGCCGAAGTCTGTCTCGTCGTAGGTGGTAGGGGCTGCGAACGCTCTGCCCGTCGAGTCTCCCGCCGCGTCCAGGAGGAGGGCGGTGAAGCGCCCTTGTCGAACGCGGTGACGGTGTTGCTGTTGGTTAGCACTCCTCGAGCGCGTCGGGGCGCTCGCCGTACGCCGGTAGCAAACGCCAAGTTAGGGCTCCGGTCAAGGTTCCGGCGGTCATGTGGCTTGCAGAAGTTGGCCGAGCCATGGAGCAGCGGACTCCGGGTTGAACGGCGCTCGCAAGTCCCTCACCCTCGCAAGGATGTCCATCGCGGCACGGCGAGCCGATTCGACGATGTCGTCCGGGTAAGCAAGCGCCACACGGTGTTCCTCGAACTCCTCGACGTCGACGAGTTCGACAGTCCCACCCTTCTCGGCGTTCCAGACAACGACATCGAAGTCGAGGTCGACCATACGAACTCCGCGTTCGCTCCATGTCGGCGGCGTGCAGATGTCGACATAGAGATCGACTTCGGGATGACCGTTCCAGAGGTGCAGGAGGAACCAATCATCGCGAGGAACACACCACAGAGCATGCCGTTCTCCAGTGCGTTCGGTTCCGTCTGGCATGACGATGGCCGATCCCGGATGGGCGCCAACCCACACCCCGTGATCATCCTCGCCCAGCACCACGCCGGTCATGCCGTAATGCGGTGAGTCAGGCCACTTGCGCCGCTCGATCCACACGTCGCGCCCAGCCTCGTGCACGGAAGGCACCGTAGCCCGACGCCGGGTCGGACTGATCCCTTCAGGGGCCACTGGCGCTCCGATCAGCCGCCGAGTTCCTTGTCGACGCAACGTCGACGACTGGCGCATGAGAGCGAGTCCCGCCTGGGGCCTCGACGCTTCATCTGGTGCGTAGCGGCCCGTTGCGCGAGGTCGGCTACAGGTGACCAACCCGTCGTTGGCGTTGCCCTTCCAGACGTCCAAACGCCTTGGTGCTGCCCTTGCGGGGTGGCGGTACCCAAGGGCAACCCAAACGCCCAAGGGTCAACCCCGCATGAGCGGCTACTCGATCGGCACGACCGGGCGGCTGTCGGCGTCCAGCTGGTGCAGGTATTCGCTGATTCCGTAACCCGTCTGTCCTTCGTAGGTCCATCGGGCGAGGCCCTCGTTGACGATCGTGGAGTTCGCCTTCACGCCCCGTTCCCGCCTCGTGACCGATCCCGAGGCGGGGGCTTGGGACGATGCCGATCCCGGCGATTCGTCGTCGCGTTCGCGGCCCCGGTCGCCGGGATGAACAAGTCGTGCAGAAGGTGCGTCGCCACGACGACCTGTTACGAGCGCCCCATTTTCCGTCCTTCCGCACCCCCGCGACGTGCCCGCGGCTACATGGGAGCCCGCGCGCAGTTTCCGCCACCGGCGGAAACTGCAAGTCTGTGCCGATCATCGCGGCCGGTTGTTAGGAGTGGGACTGGCGATGACGGGCACATGGGATCGGCGGTTGACGGCTGGCCGCCGGAAGGCTCCGGCGCACGACGACACCTCACAACGTGGGAGGCACCGGGAACGACCTCGCCCGCCGATTCCCCTCACGGCGGTGCGCCAGAGAACGAGGCCGGTTCGGTCCGGGGTCAGGGTGGCGTGATGGGCCGTGTCGTGCGTCGATAGGAGCGGCATATTCACGAGCTGGGCGCGGGTCGCCCTGGTGCGCGTCAGCTCCATGCAGAAGGAGCAGCGATGCCGTCGAATCACTCGCTTGCCTTTACGACGCGCAGGAGACCTCCGAGGAGGTGAAAGCGACGGCGGGGTTCTTGGCCGGCTTCTCCGGCCGGACCCGGGAGGCCTACACGCTCGACCTGCGCCAGTTCATCATCTGGTGCGACCACCTCGGACTGTTCGAGGTGACCCGCACCCACATCGAGCTGTACGCCCGAGAGCTCGAGGATCTGGGCCGGGCGCCGGCCACATCGGTCGTCGCCTCTCCACCTTGGCTGGCTTCTACCGCTACGCCGCCGAGGAGGGGGTCATCGAGCACTCACCCGCGCTTCACGTTCGACGCCCGCGCCTCGCTACCTCTGTTCGTGTCGGAGACCGCTGGCAGTTCTCCACGCGGACTTGCGGAGCGCATCGCCGTCCTCTGCCCAGCCGTAAAGCGATCGCTTCACGCGGTCGTCGACAGACGATTCTCAAAGCGTCGGGAGATTCCAAGAGATCCTCACCAATCACTCGGACAGGCGAGGAAGATGTCGCAGTTCAGGTGTTTTTGCTCATCGCTAGCTCGACGACCGTGGCCTGCTGGGAGTAGGCGATCGACAAGTTCTGAAGACCTAGGCGGAGCCTGGCCCTGAGCGTGTCCTGTGGAAGGCGCAGGGCGACGGCAACCTCCCGGTAGGTCGCACCGCTGTACAGCGTTGTCGCGACCGCCTCCCGCTCATCGTCACTGAGGCCGCCGAGGGCTTGGGCGATCGGCTCGCCGTGCACCGTTGGTCCGCCGCGATCATTGGCCTCGGACCGAGAAGCGTCCGGCTGGGAACCGACGAGTGCCTCGCGCATCCGATCGGCCCTCTCGGCGCGGATCATGTCGTCGGACACCCTCTGGGCCGCCACAACGAGGAACAAGCGCAAGCAACCCCGCGCGCGGTCGAACTTCTCGGGGTGCTGCCAC
>JBKJLU010000216.1:0-2942 GCA_046596815.1 Acidimicrobiales bacterium
CCACACGATGCCGAGCGGTCCGGGGTCGTTGTTCCGGACAACCGCGCTTTCCCTCCGCTCGAAGGTGCAGTTGGCCAAAGTGCTGGCGCTCCTGCCGAAGATGGATGCCGCTGGCCGAGCCGGGGTGTCGGTCGACGATTGGATCGGCGATTTCGAACTGCGGGCCGATGGCGAGCGCCTCCTTCGCGCACTCATCCGTATCGGGACCTACGGCAGCGACTTCGGGCGGCTGAGCGCAGAGGCGGCGATCCTCCAACTGCAGCACGCGTCGGCTTCGGGTGTGCTCTACCTCGACGGGGGCTGGGCACCGCTTGTCGCGGCCCTGGCGGCGCAGGTCGATGTGCGAAAGGCGACCGTCGAGTCGGTCGCACCGACACCGGGAGGTGGTATCGAGATCACCACCCACGACGGCTTGTTCTCCGCCCGCTCGGTGGTGCTCGCCGCCGGGACACCGGACGCCGCACGCGCGCTGCTCGCTGAGGGCGTCGACCCCGGATGGGGTGACGTTGGTGATCCTGTCGTCGCCGCCTGCCTCGACTCCGGCGTGTCGATGGTGCCGACGCCGGGGTACGTGCTCGGGCTCGACGAGCCCTTGTACGCGACGACGCAATCGCCCCCGGCCCGCCAGGCCCCGCCCGGGTGCGCGGTGGTGGCGGTGATCCGGTACGGCGCGCGCGCTGCAGAACTCGACCGGCCGCAACTCGAGCATCATCGCGCCGTAGCCGGCGTGGCCACGGCCGACGTGGTCACCGATCGATTCCTGGCTCGGATGGTCGTCACCGGCGCGATGCCATTGGCGAGCAACGGAGGTTTGCGCGGTCGACCGCCGATCGCACTGCCGTCGCTGCCCGGGCTCTATCTGGCCGGTGACTGGGTCGGAGGAGAAGGTCTCCTCGCCGACGCATCGTTGGCCAGCGGCCAAGCTGCAGCACTCGCGGCCGTCGGGAATGCGCAACGTGCCGCATCGTCGGCCACGCTGGTCTCGTGAAGCCCGGCCCCGAGCTGTCTGGCGAGGCCGTTGCCGCCTTCGAGGCCGAACGGCCACGGCTACTCGGCCTGGCCTACCGAATGCTCGGTGTCTATGCCGAAGCCGAAGACGTCGTGCAGGAGACGTGGCTCCGGTGGGATGCCTCGACGGCCGAGCTCGAGCGACCGCCGGCCTGGCTCACGACGGTGGCGACCCGTATCGCCCTCGACCGTCTCCGCGCAGGGAAACGCCGGCGCGAGGACTACGTCGGACCGTGGATCGCCGAGCCCGTCGTGCTCGAGCCTGGCCCCGAGGAAGCGGCGGAGCTGTCGGACTCGTTGACCCTCGGATTCCTGACGATGCTCGACAGACTCTCGCCGGTCGAGCGTGCCGTCTTCCTGCTGGTCGATGTCTTTGCGGTTCCTTATCGTGACGTGGCGACGACCGTCGACAAGTCAGAAGTGGCGTGCCGCCAGATCGCCAGCCGTGCTCGCCGGCGGCTGCGCGGCGGCCACGGCGACGGGGTCGGCCGTCACCGCGCCGGTGCCGATCGGCGCATCGTCGACGAGCTGCTGCTCGCCGTCGGCACCGGCGATGTCGCCCGCACCCTCGCCCTCCTCGCACCCGACGTGGTGAGCATCAGCGACGGTGGCGCCAACCGGCACGCCGCCCGCCGACCGGTGGTCGGCGCTGACCGGGTGGCTCGGTTCTTCACCAACCTGGCCTCCAAGAACCTGCACCGGGCGTCCGCGACCGCCGCCATCATCAACGGTGATCCCGGCGTGATCGTGACCGTCGATGGCGCCGTCGACTTCGTGGCCGCGTTCGAGGTCGAGAACGAGAAGGTCGTCTCCATCTGGATCGTGCGTAACCCGGAGAAGCTCGAGCACGTGCTGGCGCCCGTCGCGCTGCGTTGAATCGGCCGTCGAACCCCTAGCCTGCGCGGCCATGGCCGACGTTCCTCGCACCCTCGCCGAACTCACCCCCGCATGGTTGTCGCATGCGCTCGACACGACCGTCGTGGATGTTCGGGTGACGCCTATCGCCGAAGGCGAGGGCTTCATGGGCAAGCTGGCGCGAGTTGCGCCCGTCTATGGCAATGGCGGCGTCGGCCCTGCGTCTCTGGTGGCGAAGCTCCCGACCGATGACCCCGGAAGTGTCGCCATCGGACAGATGTTGCGGGTGTGGGAACGCGAAGCCCGCTTCTACCTCGACCTTGCGCCGCGACTGCCCGTAAGGACCCCGCAGTGTTACTTCGCCGATGGTGACGACGCCTCCGGGATCTTCGCCATGTTGCTCGAGGACCTGTCGCCCTATACCGGTGGCGACCAGATCATCGGGGCCACGCCCGAGCAGGCGGCCGCGGCGGTGCAGTGGTTGGCCCGTTTCCATGGCTCCGGCGCTGACGTCGGTTCGGCAACGGGACTCGGGTGGGTGCCGGCGACGGCGACCAGTCCGATGTATCAGGGCCTCGGCCCGATGCTCGAGGCGGTGTTCCCGATGTTCGCCGAGAAGTTCGCCGACGTCGTGCCTCCCGGCACGCTCGGCTGGGTCGAGCGCATGGTGCCGAAGTGGAACGAGAGCATGGCCCAGCAGCTGTTGCCCCAGACGATCATCCATGCCGACTTCCGCGCCGACAACCTCTTCTTCGACACCGCATCCGGAAGCCCCGACGTCATCGCCCTCGACTGGCAGGCCATCGCCTTCGGGGAGGGCCTCTACGACGTCGCCTACTTCCTCGGCGGCAGCGTTCCTACCGACCAACGTCGTGCGTCGGAACGGGAGTTGGTGTCTGGCTACGGACGCACGTTGCGCGAGCTCGGGGTCGCGGCGCCCGAGGGCGACGAGTTGTTCGACCACTACCGGCGCGCCCTCCTGCTGGCCATGACGGTCAGTGCGCTGTTGATGGGTCAAATCGACTTCACCGTCAATGCGCGGGCCGTCGACCTCGCCAAGTGCGCCATCGAGCGCGTCT
>JBKJLU010000371.1:0-4261 GCA_046596815.1 Acidimicrobiales bacterium
GCTCCACGTCGAGCCGCAGCCCTCAGGGCTGCTGACGCCGGCCGCCGCCGGAACCCCCGTCCGCATCACGACCTCGAACCGCTGACATGGCCGATACCGACACCGCCCCCGAGACCACCGCGCCCGAAGAGGCGATGCCCGGCGCCGAGCCCGAGCTGCTACACGGTGCGCTCGTCATCACCGACGTGCGGGGCCAGACCGTTGCCTTCCCGAGCCGTGAGCAGTATCAGGCGGTCATGGAAGCGCTGCTGGCCGAGGGCTTCGCCTTCTGCGCCGACCTCTGCGGCATCGACTACCTGACCCATCCCGGGCGCTTCCTCCCCGAGGGCATCGAGCCCGAGCGCTTCGAGGTCGTGGTCAACCTGTTGTCGCTCGAGCAGCGACGGCGGGTGCGCATCCGGGTGCAGATCCCCGTGGACGACCCGACGCTCCCGTCGATGTTCGCCCTGTGGCCCGGCACCGAGGCCATGGAACGCGAAGTGTGGGACATGTTCGGCATCGCCTTCTCCGATCATCCCGATCTCACCCGCATCCTGATGCCCGAGGACTGGGAGGGCCATCCGTTGCGAAAGGACTACGCCATCGGGCGTATCCCCGTGCAGTTCAAGGCCACCGGAGCCCGTCCCGAGGGAGGGCCGACGTGAGCGCAGCGAACTGGCCAGCCGGCCCGGGCGGAGCCCTGGAGGCAATGTCGTGAGCGATCTGACCGTCGAATCCGAACCGACGTCCGAGGGCGCGCAAGAACTGCAGGCGCGTGGCGGCACCGACGACGCCCAGACCCTCCGAGAGCAGGGGGCCTTCCTCCGCCTTCCCGAGGGGCACACCGTCTCGATCGACGACATCTCCGTCGAGGTCGACGAAGACGAGACCATGATCATCAACATGGGCCCGCAGCACCCCAGCACCCACGGGGTGCTTCGGGTGATGATGGAGCTCTCGGGGGAGACCGTCATCCGGTCGAAGCCGGTCATCGGCTACCTCCATACCGGCATGGAGAAGACGGCCGAAGACCTGATGTACATCCAGGGCTCGACCAACGTCACCCGGATGGACTACCTCGCCAACTTCTTCAACGAGACCGTCCTCTCGATGGCCGTCGAGGAGCTGCTCGGCATCGAAGTTCCGCCGCGAGCGACCTGGATCCGGATGCTGTTGATGGAGCTCAACCGGGTCTCTTCGCATCTGCTGTTCATGGCCACCAACGGCATGGACATCGGCGCGGTGTCGATGATGATCTTCGGGTGGCGCGAGCGAGAGCTGGTGCTGGCCTTCTTCGAGAAGGTCACCGGACTGCGCATGAACCACAACTTCGTTCGCCCCGGGGGTGTGGCCGCCGACCTGCCCGCCGGATGGCGCGACGACGTCCTCGAGATCTGCGACCTCGTCCTTCCTCGCCTCGACGAGTACGACGAGTTGCTCACCGGCCAGCCGATCTTCCAGCAGCGCACCCAGGGAGTCGGTGTCATCACCGCAGAGCAGGCAATCGCTCTCGGCGCCTCGGGCCCGATCCTGAGGGCCACGGGCACGGCCTGGGACCTGCGGGCCGACATGCCGTACCAGTACTACGACCAACTCGACATCAACGTCGTGGTCGGCCAGTACGGCGACGCCTTCGACCGCTACGCCGTACGCCTCAACGAAATGCGCGAGTCGATCGCCCTGGTGAAGCAGATCGTCGACCTGGTGCCCGCAGGTGACTACCGCATCCAGGACAAGAAGCTCACGCCTCCGCCGCGCGCCCGCATCGACGAGTCGATGGAGGCGTTGATCCACCACTTCAAGCTCTTTACCGAGGGCTTCAAGGTGCCAGAGGGCGAGGTCTACGTCGCCATCGAGGCGCCTCGCGGTGAGCTCGGTTGCTACCTCGCCTCAGACGGCAGCGCCAAGCCCTATCGCATGCACATCCGCGGGCCGTCGTTCTCGAACCTGCAGACGTTGCCGGTCATGTTGCAAGGTGGGCTCATCGCGGACGCCGTCGCCGTCATCTCGTCGATCGACCCGGTGATGGGAGACGTGGACCGCTGATGGCACGGTTTTCCAAGGACAACCTCGAGCGGGCCCGCTCGACCATCGCCGTCTACCCGAAGCCGCGCTCGGCTCTGATCCCACTTCTGCATCTCGTGCAGGAACAGGACGGCTACCTGACGCCGGACGGCATGGCCCACGTGGCCGAGTTGCTGGGCATCACGCCGGCCGAGGTGCTCGGAACGGCCAGCTTCTACGACATGTTCTTCACCCACCCTGTGGGCACCTACCTGGTGTCGGTGTGCACGAACATCGCCTGTCTTCTCAACGGAGGTCAGGAGTTGCTCGAGTACGCCGAGGAGAGCCTCGGCGTACAGGCCGGCGGCACGACCGCCGACGGCCGGTTCACGCTCGAAGAGGTGGAGTGCATCGCGCTGTGCGGCAATGCTCCGTGTCTCGCCGTCAACTGGCGCTTCTTCGGCGACGTCACCAACGACAGCTTCGACGGGCTGGTCGATGACCTCGGAGCGGGCCGGCTCTCGGACACGGTGCCGCCTCACGGCACGTTGAGTCGGGTCCGCCGCACACCGTCGCTGGTGACGGCGGGCGCACCTCCGAAATCGACGGCGCCTCCGCCCGCCCCGGAATCGGCGCCGCCGCCCGCAGCGACCGGTCGCGATCCCCAACCTGCATCCCGAGGCGACGCCGACAAGGCGGCCACCCAGGCCGATCAGATCGAGAACATCGGCGACTCGGCGCCCGACGACAAGACGGAGGGGCGCGCCTAGTGCCGATCACCGACGTGGATCCCATCGTCACCAGTCGCATCGGCATCGCCGATTCCTGGACGCTGCGTTCGTTCCTCGAAACCCGGGGCTACGAAGGCCTGCGCAAGGCCCTGCAGATCGGGCGCGAGCAGGTGCAAGCTGAGGTCGACACGGCCAACCTCCTCGGCCGGGGCGGCGCCGGGTTCGAGGCCGGCAAGAAGTGGTCGCTATTGCGCGATGCCGAGCCCCGCTACCTCGTCATCAACGGCGACGAGAGCGAGCCTGCGACCTTCAAGGACCACATGCTCCTCGAGCAGGATCCCCACCAGATCATCGAGGGCACGATCATCACCGCCTTCGCCGTCGGTGCGGCCCAGGCGTTCATCTACGTGCGCGGCGAGTTCGCCCTCGGCATCGAGCGCATGACGACGGCGGTCAACGAGGCCTACGAGCACGGGGCCCTCGGCAATGACATCTTCGGGTCGGGCTTCAACCTCGACGTCGTGATCCACCCCGGAGCCGGCGCCTACATCTGCGGCGAGGAGACGGCTCTGCTCGAGAGCCTCGAGGGCCGGCGGGGCTTCCCCCGCATCAAGCCCCCGTACTTCCCGGCGGCCATCGGTCTCTACGGCGCGCCAACGGTGGTCAACAACGTCGAGACCATGTCGAACATCCCGTGGATCGTGTCGAACGGCGGCGCCGCCTTCGCCGCCCTTGGTGCCGGTCGGTCGACGGGCACCCGGATCTTCGCCCTCTCCGGGCACGTGAACAAGCCGGGCAACTACGAGGTCGAGATGGTCAAGTCGACCTTCCGCGATCTCATCTACGACCCCAAAGCCGGCGCCGGCATTCGCGGTGGCAAAGAGCTCAAGGCATTCATCCCCGGCGGTGCGTCAGCGCCGTGGTTCGGGCCGCAGCATCTCGACGTCCCGCTCGGTCAGAACGAGGTCGGCGGCGCGGATGGCGTGATGCCAGGCGGCGGTGGATCGATGCTCGGTTCCGGGTCGATCGTGGTGATGGACGACACCACCTGCGTCGTGCGGGCGGCGTGGCGCCTCGTTCGCTTCTTCGAGCGCGAGTCGTGCGGACAGTGCACGCCCTGTCGCGAGGGCACGGGCTGGTTGTCGAAGATCATGCACCGCATCGAGACGGGCGACGGACGCATGAGCGACCTCGATCTGCTCTTCGACGTCTGCGACAACATCGCCCCTGGCCTGGCGTTCCCCTACCCCATGACGACCATCTGCTTCCTTGGCCCCTCTGCGGCCATGCCTATCGTGTCGGCCATCCAGATGTTCCGCGACGAGTTCCTCGTCCACATCAAGGACGGTGGCTGTCCCTATGCGTAGGTCGAACCGATGAGCGACACGACCGAGACCAAGTCGGACACCGTCTCCATCACCGTCGACGGCAAGACGGTCGAGGCCAAGCCGGGCGAGATGATCATCGCCGCGGCCGAGCGCGCCGGGACCTACATCCCGCGTTTTTGCTACCACCCCCGCATGCGGCCCGTCGGCATGTGCCGCATG
>JBKJLU010000431.1:0-8108 GCA_046596815.1 Acidimicrobiales bacterium
CGGCTGCAACGCGTCGTGCAGCGCGCGGTAAGGAACCCTCGGCACCCCGGAGGATTCGTGCATTTCGTCCCACGTCGTCGTTGCGTCGTAGTCGTCGAACAGGTCGGCCATTCCCCCGGAGGATGGCAGGCCCATGTTTCTGATCGGTTTCGTCACGAGCCGACGATCACACCCGGGTTGAGGACGCCACTCGGATCGAGTTCGGCCTTCGCCGCTCGGAGCGCCGCACCCATGAGGGAGGGTCTTTGCTGTTCGTACCACGGCATGTGGTCTCGCCCGACGGCGTGATGGTGGGTGATGGTGCCCCCGGCCGCCAGCAGCGCATCGCCGGCCGCAGACTTCAACTCGTCCCACTGCTCGAGTTGGCTGCCAGATCGGCCGGGACCCATGACGGTGAAGTACGGCGCGGGCCCGTCGGGGTAGACGTGGGTGAAGCGGCAGCTGACCGAGCCGCCGCCGCAGATCTCGTGCAACGCCGCGGTCATCGCCCTCGTCACCCCCTCGTGCAGATCCGGGAATCGGTCCCACGTACAGGCCGTCTCGAACGTGTCGACGACGACGCCGAGACGGGTCAGCGCGTCGCGTCCGTAGGGCGCACGGATGAAGCTGTTGCGCCACGTGCCGGCGGCGCCCTCGGTCGAAGTACTGCGGATGCCGTCGGGCACCGTGCCGCCGTGATCGGCGACCAGTTCGACGGCGCGGGCGGCCCATGCATCCACGGGGTGATCGGCCGACTCGAATCCGAGGAGCAGGACGGACGAGCCGTCGGTCACGCCGGCCGAAGTCGCCTCGCCCGGATCGAGCACGCGGCAGTTCGTCGGGAAGAGCGCCGACTGGCTGACCGCTCGACAGGCTTCGGCGGCGGTGGCGAAGGTGGCGAAACGGGCGCTGGCCGACGCTTTGAAGCGAACCCGATCCTGGACCCGCATCCACGCCTCGGTGATGATGCCGAGCGATCCCTCCGACCCGAGGAAAAGACGATCGGGTGAGGGCCCGGCACCCGATCCGGGGAGCCGGCGCGACTCGCAGATGCCGCTCGGGGTCACGACCCGCATCGACTCGACCAGGTCATCGATGTGGGTGTACACGGTGGCGTAGTGGCCGCCCGAGCGGGTGGCCAACCATCCGCCGAGCGTGGAGAACTCGAACGATTGTGGGAAGTGGCGCAGCGTGTAGTCGTAGGGCCGCAGCTGCTCTTCGAGCACCGGCCCGAGGGCGCCACCCTGGATGCGGGCGGCTCTGCTGGTGCGGTCGACTTCGAGCACGCGGTCGAGACCGGTCAGGTCGATGGAAACCGCGCCGGGCCAACCGTCGTCGAGTCGGGCCTCGACTCCGCCGACGACGCTCGATCCGCCGCCGTAGGGAATGGCGGCGATGCCGGCCGAGGCGCACCAGTCGAGGAGATCGACGACATGCGACTCCTCGGTGGGAAAGGCCACGACGTCGGGAGCGTTGGCGACGTCGCCGCGCAACGCCCGCACCACGTCCCGGAACGCTTTGCCGAAGGTGTGCGAAGCGCGATCGAACGGGTCGGTCGAGCAGAGGGCGGCCAGCCCCGGCGGGGGAGTGACACGCGAAGGGCGGAGGTCGAGGTCGCCGACGTCGGGTGGATCGATCGGGGTCGTGGCTACCGCCTCGAAGCCGGGGCGGCGGGCGATGGCCGCCGCGATGCTCGACAGCGCTTGACCGTCGACGGCTTCGTGCTCCCACCCCCAACCCCACCACGAACGTCGTCGCTCCGCCGAAATCGTGGGCTCGCTCACCCTCAGAAATTAGCCCTCGGAGACGGCTTTCCCTTCCTGGCCAGCGCCTGACGACGCCCGGGCCAGCAGCGCCGCCGCCGGCAGACGAAGCGTTGGGTGTGACGTGGCCGGAACATACCGTGCGAACCTGTCGGGATGCCGTCCAAGAACGGGTACGTCTACGAGCTCCTCATCGAGCTCGGACTGAGTGACTTCGCCGCTCGCACCGGCCAGTTCGTCGTCGTGCGGCCGGCCAAGATCCTGCTGGTCGTGTTGTTGGCGGTGATCGTCGGGCGTATCGGGGCGCGCACCGTTCGGCGAACGGTCAAGACGTTTCGGGCTCGAGCACCCCGCTCCGCCACGTCGGTCCGGGCCGAGCAGCGGGCGTCCACGCTGGGCGACGTGATGGCCAGCACCCTGCGGGCCATCGTCTGGGTGATCGCCGGGCTGATCGTCCTCGACCAGTTGGGCATCAACCTCGCCCCGCTGCTCGCCGGTGCGGGCATCGCCGGCGTGGCCATCGGCTTCGGCGCCCAGAGCCTCGTCAAGGATGTGATCTCCGGCCTCTTCATCCTCCTCGAGGACCAGTACGGGGTCGGAGACGTCGTGACCCTGACGGAAGGGGCCACCGGCACGGTCGAAGACATCACCGTCCGGGTCACCCGTCTGCGGGCGGTCGATGGCACCGTCTGGTTCGTCCCCAACGGAGAGATCCGTAAGGTCGGCAACTCGTCGATGGAATGGAGCCGGGCCCTCATCGACGTGCTCGTGCCCTACGACGCCGACCTCGACGTGGTCCGGCGCATCATCAATGAGGAAGCCGCCGCCTTCGCCCTCGATCCGGAATGGCAGCCGAAGGTGCTCGAACCGCCCGAGCTCTGGGGCGTGCAGTCGATGGACGCCAACCACCTGACGGTGCGCATGGTGGTGAAAACCGCGCCCCGTGAGCAGTACGCCGTCGGCCGGGAGCTACGGGGACGAATCAGTGCCCAGCTCCGGCGACAGGGTGTGCGAGGCCCGGGACAGACGGTGTTGGTCACTGCAGGGGCCGTGGAGCAGGCCTCCGGACCCCTTCCGCCACCTCCCAAGGAAGAGGATTCTGGCCTCGGGGGGTGAATAACGGATGAAGAAGTGGGTGACTAGCCTGCGCCGGGTTCACACCCAGGGGGTATTGACGTGAAACAACTGATCGCACGTTTCGAAGCGATCCAGCGCGGGGGTCCGCAGCTGGTTTCGGCGCTTCTGGGTATCGGTGGACTCACCGCCGTCCTGCTGCTCGCCGCCGTCGTCGGTGCATTGACCGTCGGAGGCGACGACAAGGAGCAGCAGCTCCAGGCCGGATCGTCCGCCGAGACGACGACCACCGTTCCCGGCGACATCGCCGCCGTCGATCCCGCCGCCACGGACACGACCATCGCCGGTGACCCCGCAGCGCCGACCGACCCGGGGGCCGTCCCCGCCCCGGGCGCCGCTACGGCGACGACCAAACCAGGCACCAAGCCCGGCACCGCGGCTCCGACGGCTAGCGGCACCGGCACGGCGGCCCCGACCGCCGGAGGCGGCGGCACCACGGCGGTCACCGAGGCGCCCCCCGCCCCGGGCGAAGCGCCCCTGCCCAAGGGCGGCAGCACTGTCGGCGTCACGGCGACGGCCATCAAGTACGGCGTCCACGGCCCGCAGACGTTCAACAAGGCGCCGGTGCCCCTGGCCGGCCCGGTCGTCCGCGGCATCCGCACCTACGTCAACTTCCTCAACAAGAACGGCGGCATCAATGGCCGCCAGATCAACCTGAAGATCGCCGACGACGAGTTCACGACCGAGGGTGCGGACTCCGCCGGCAACAGGCTCATCAACGACGAGAAGGTGTTCTTCCTCGCCGGCACCCTCGGCGTCGACCAGATCCGGGTCGTCGCCGGCCAGGCCAAGAAGGCGGGCGTCCCCTACTTCGCCGGTGGCGGTCATGAGCCCCAGTTCAAGGACTTCGGCGTCCACCAGATCCTCTCGAGCTACGACACCCACGCGACGAAGCTGGCCGAGTTCATGGGCAAAGACCCGAAGTATGCGGGCAAGAACGTCGGGGTCATCGTCTCCGACACGCCGCTCATCCACCCGAACGTGACCAACATCTTCCGTACCGCTCTCGAGGCCAACGGCCTGAAGCTGACCGCCGTGCAGACGGTGCAGAAGCCCGAGGTCCAGTCGGCCACGGGATACGGCGGCATCGCCCTCAACTTCGCCCAGAACAAGGTGCAGGTGGTCGTGCCGCTCACCGACCCCATCAACACCTCCGGTCTGGTGCGGCAGTGCACGACCCAGGGCGGCTGTGCCTGGACCTACTCGTTCTCCAACTTCGCCCACGACGGCGAGACCGCTCTCACCCTCTTCAACGACGAGTGGGGCAACCAGAAGGTGAAGGGTCTCTCGGGCGGCTGCTACCCCAACGCCCCCGACGCCCAGATCAACGACACGGCCAAGTGCGGGTCGATGGGCAAGGCCAAGTCTCAGTTCGTGGCCGAGCGGGGTGCCGGGTCGTGGACCGCCACCCAGAACGATGAAGACGGCGCCAGTCTCGGCTACAACAGCGCCGCCGGCTACCAGTGGGTCGGTTACTTCACCAAGGCGATGAAGGACGTCGGCTCCGAAGTGACCCGAGAGCGCTTCATCGCCGCCGCCGACCGCTACGAGGGCTATGGCGACCTGATCACCGGTCCCATCACCTACAAGGGCGTAAACCCCGCCCACGGGGCCGAGAAGATGGTCGTGTGGGAGGCCCAGACGGGCAACAAGTACAAGATGGTCTCCGAAGGCTTCGTCGACGGCTTCTAGGGTTCCCGGCTCCACCCGAACCTCGGAGGAACATGACCGACACCGAAAAGGACGCACGGACGCTGGCGCGTCAACAGCGACGAGCCGCCGCCCGCGCCCCACAGGCCGTGGCCGCTCCGCCGGTGGCGGCGCCGCCCGAAGCCACGGGTCCGCGCGCCGAGGCGCCGAAGGTCCTCGAGACCGCCGGCGTGGCCGTCCGCTTCGGTGGCCTGCAGGCACTCGGTGGCGTCGACCTCGAGGTGCGGGAGGGGGAGATCGTCGGTCTCATCGGGCCCAACGGCGCCGGCAAGACGACCCTCATGGAGTGCATCTCCGGCTTCCAGCCGGTGACCGACGGGAAGATCGCCTATCGAGGCGAGAACCTGCTGTCGCATGCGCCGGGTGACCGGGCCGACCTCGGTATCGGCAGGACGCTGCAGAACGTCCGCCTCTTTCCCTACCTCACCATCGTCGACAACATCCGCGTCGCCCTTCATCGCCGCCAGAAGACCGGCGCGCTCCTCCACTCGCTGAATCTTCCTGCGGCTCGCAGCGAAGAGAAGGAGATCCTCGAAGAGGCCGAGCGCATCGTCGCCCAGGTCGGCATGCAGGCCTTCTCCGAGAAGTTCGCATCCGACCTCTCCTACGGCACGCTGCGGCTGCTCGAACTCGCCTGCATGTTGGCGTTGCGTCCCACGTTCCTGCTCCTCGACGAGCCCGCCTCCGGTATCAGCCAGAAGGAAACCGAGGCGCTGGGCCCGCTGCTGCGACGCATCAAGGCCGACACGGGCGCCACCATCCTGATGATCGAGCACGACATGCCGCTGATCATGGGTTTGGCCGACTGGATCTACTGCCTCGACGCCGGCACCGTGCTCTCGGCCGGGCGACCGTCGACCGTGCAGAACGACCCGAGCGTCATCGAGGCCTACCTCGGCACCCCGGCCGAACAGCAGCTGGTGAAGGCATCGGCGAAGCGGAAGGCGGGCGAGGACACCGAAGCCGAGCTCCTGCTCGAGTGCACCGGCATCGACGTCTTCTACGACAAGGTCCAGGTCCTCTACAACGTCGACTTCCGGGTGCGGCGGGGCGAGCGCATCGCCCTCCTCGGCACCAACGGCGCCGGCAAGTCCACCATTCTCAAGGCGGCATCCGGCCTCGTAGAGCCCACTGCCGGCACCATCCGGTGGAAGGGCGAGGACATCACGGGCATGCCGGCCGAGAAGATCGTGCGCCTCGGCCTCGGCCAGGTGCCGGGCGGCCGAGGGCTGTTCCCGACCCTCACGGTCGGCGAGAACCTGCGCATGGGCGGCTACCTCTTGGACGACCAGTCGAAGGTCGACGTCGAGATGGAACGCATCATCGGCTACTTCCCCTGGGTCAAAGACCGCCTCGATCAACAAGCGGGCACCCTCTCCGGCGGAGAGCAGCAACAGCTGGCCACGGGGCGGGCGCTGATGGCGCGCCCTGACGTCCTGATGATCGACGAGCTCTCGCTCGGCCTCGCACCGCTCGTCATCGAGCGCCTCATGGAGACCGTGCAGCGCCTCCACGAGGAAGAGGGCCTGACCGTCGTGATCGTCGAGCAGCAGGCCAGCTTCGCCCTCGGCTACACCGACCGGGCGTACTTCATGGAGAAGGGCGAGGTCCGCTACGAGGGACCCTCGTCCGGGCTCTCCGAGCGGGCCGACCTGTTGCGGTCGGTCTTCCTCGCAGGCGCATCGGCGGGCTTCGCCGACGCCGGCAACGAGGCCGCCGCCACCCGCGCCGCCGCACCGAGCCCAACCGCCCGCCGTCGGAGGTCGGCTCGCTCATGAGCACCTTCATCGGGTATCTCGTCCTCGGCGTCAGCCAGGGCCTCATCTACGGCCTGTTGGCCCTCGGTCTCGTACTCGTCTACAAGGGCAGCCGGGTGCTCAACCTCGCCCACCCCTACTTCGGCTTGTTGTGCGCCTTCCTGGCCCATTACTTCACGGCCGAGTTCACCTACCTCCCGTTCGAGAAGGGCTCGGTGGCGAGGTTCTGTATCGCCGCGCCGCTGTCCCTCATCCTGGTCGGGCTCAACGGGTGGAGCATCGAGCACGGGTTGATCCGCAAACTCCGCGGCGCCCCCCGCCTGGTGGGGCTGGTGCTCACCATTGCGTTGGCGCAGGGAACGCTCGGCCTCGTCGGCATCCTCTTCAACCGCACGGAGAGCCAATTCTCCCGGCCCCGAACGCTGCCCCCCTTCTTCACGGCCAGGGTCAACGCCGGCGACCTCCCACTCGCTGCGGGATCGATCCAGGTCTTCATTGCCGTTCCCCTCATCGCCCTCGGCTTGGCCGCCTTCTTCAAGTACTCGCGCTTCGGTGTGGCCGTTCGGGCGGCGGCCGAGAACGGCGAGTCGGCCCGGCTGCTCGGCATCTCCGCCAACCGGGTCTCGGCCTTCACCTGGATCACGGGTTCGGTGCTCGCCGGGGTATCCGGTCTGCTCATCACCGTGCAGCGCGGCGGTCTCGACATCGCCACCCTGTCGACCGGCTTCCTCGTTCGGGCCTTGGCGGCCGCGCTCATCGGCGGCCTCACCAGCCTTCCCGGTGCCATCGTCGGTGGGCTCGTGGTGGGCCTCAGCGAGACGCTGCTGCAGTACCTCCTGTCGGTCACGACGCCGCCGCAGTTCCTCCTCGAGATCCTCAAGCCCGAACTGCTCGGCTTCGTGATTGTCATCGGCGTGCTGTTGTTCAAGCCGGGCGGACTCTTCGGCCAGCGCGAAGAGACCGAGGACAAGGTCGCCTTCGTCCCCACACTGCGCGAACTGCCCGCCAAGCTGCGCGACACCACGGTGTCGCGTGTGCTCAGCCGTTTCGGCCTGGGGTTCGGTCTGTTCATCGCCGTCCTCGCCAGCCTCACGACGGGATCCCGGACGAACGGCATCCTCGTCAACGTCGTCGTCTACGCACTCGTCGGTGTGTCGTTGACGATTCTCATGGGGTTCACCGGACAGATCTCACTCGGCCATTGGGCCCTCGTGGGCATCGGCGCCTTCACCACCGCCAACCTGTTCAGCCGGCTCCACATCCCGTTCTTCTTGACGCTTCCCCTGGTGGTCATCATCGGCATGGGCGTGAGCCTCCTCATCGGGCTTCCGGCCCTGCGGATCCGCGGTCTGTACCTCGCCGTGGTGACGTTGGCCTTCGGGTTCTTCTGTGAGTTCACGATCTTCAAGACGACGTTCCTCGCCGGGTCGCAGGCTGGCATCCGGTGGGACCCGCCGAAGTTCGGACCCCTCGACCTGTCGGCGCCGAGCAACCGCCCGCTCTTCTTCTTCTCGGTGGCCCTCCTGGCCCTGGCGCTCTGGATAACCAGGAACATCGCCCGCTCGCGCACGGGACGCTCGTTCTACGCGCTGCGAGAGAACGAGAAAGCCGCAGCCACCCTGGGGGTCGACCTCACCCGCGTGAAGCTCCTCGCTTTCGCGGTGTCGGGTGGCATCGCCTCGCTGGCCGGTGCGGTCCACGCCATGAACCAGTCGACGGTGCTGGCGGCCTCGTTCCCGGCCACGACGTCGCTCGTGCTCATCTC
>JBKJLU010000444.1:0-7456 GCA_046596815.1 Acidimicrobiales bacterium
AGGCGCTGCGCGAGGCCGTTCGCCCCGACCTCGTCGACCGCACCCTGCAGGTCGTCACCACCGTCGGACGCATCCTCCGGGCCCGCCACGACATCGAACAACGTCTCGACCGCATCACCACGACGCCTCTCCTCCCCGCGCGACTCGACGTCCGCC
The DNA here is from genome assembly GCA_046596815.1 of Acidimicrobiales bacterium. Classification (GTDB taxonomy): domain Bacteria; phylum Actinomycetota; class Acidimicrobiia; order Acidimicrobiales; family CADCTF01; genus DATLED01. The sequence continues at coordinate 157 of JBKJLU010000444.1, forward strand.
GCCAGCTCGCCCGCCTCACCCCGCCCGGCTTCGTCGTCGCCGCCGGTGCTGCGCGATTGGGCGACGTCGAGCGCTACCTTCGGGCCCTCGCCCATCGCCTCGACCGCCTCCCCCAGGATCCGGTCAGAGACGCCGACCGCATGCGCCGCGTCCAGGCCCTGGAAGAACGAGCCGACCGTCTCGTCCCGGGTTCCGCCGAGCTGCGATGGATGCTCGAAGAGTTACGGGTGAGCCTCTTCGCCCAGTCCGTCGGCACGCCCACGCGTGTGAGTGAAACCCGGATCGAGCGGGCCATCAACGACCTCGGCGGCTGATCCTGCGGGTTTTGGAGGGCCAGAACGCACGATCCGTGCGCGCTCACCCTCCAAATCCCCGGATGGTTGGCGGTTCAGGCGGGGACGGTCGTCACCACGGCGGTGGCGCGGAGCCGAACCCGCTGCCCTGGCACGAAGATGCGGTCGGACGAAAGGCGGCACCGAATGAGCGCCCCCGATGCCAGGCGCACCCGCACCGCCTGGTCGTGGCCGTAGTACTCCACGTCGACGACGATCGGATCGGTAGCCGCACCGTCGGCTTCGAGACGCACGTGCTCGGGACGGATGATGGCCGTCACCGACCCATCGCCGGCCGACACCGGCATCTGGCCGATCTCGGTGGTGAGGATCCCGCTCCGCACGTTCCCCTGCACCTCGTTGGCCTCGCCGACGAACGCGGCGATGGGAGCCGACCCGGGCTGGCCGTAGACGACTCGGGGTTCGGCGTGGCGGACCAGGTGGCCTTCGAACATCACGGCGATGCGATCGCCCATCGACAACGCCTCGTCCTGGTCGTGGGTGACGAGGATGGACGTGACCCCGGCCGCCTTGAGGATGGCGCGGACCTCCGCCCGCAGCGAGGCCCGCAAGCTGGTATCGAGGCTGGAGAAAGGTTCGTCGAGCAACACGACCTGGGGCTCGGGCGCAAGCGCCCGGGCCAACGCCACCCGCTGCGCCTGCCCGCCCGACAGCTGATCGGGAAATCGCCGGGCTGCGCCCTCGAGTCCGATGAGTTCGAGCAGTTCGCCAACCCGCGCCTTGCGTTCGGCTCGACCGAGACGGCGTAGGCCGTAGGCGATGTTGGCGCCGACGTCGAGATGGGGAAAGAGGGCGAGTTGCTGAAAGACGATCCCGACGCCGCGGTCCTCCGGGGCGACGACGACACCCTTGGCGGGGGCCGCGACCAGCCGGTCGAAGAGCTTGATCTCCCCGACATCGGGAACCTCGAACCCGGCAATGAGGCGCAGCAAGGTCGACTTGCCGCACCCCGAGGGGCCGAGCAGCACGGTGAGCTCGCCTGGCGCGACCTCGAGATCGACGCCGTCGACGGCCGGCACCGCACCGAAGCGCTTCGTCAGGCTGCGGACGCCGATGGCGGGCCCGAGTTGACCCGCCGGTTCGTCGCTCATGTGACTCCGCCGAGGGTGCGGTCGTCACGGTCGCCTCGCAGTAGCGCCAGCGCGACCGCCGACACCACGATGAGCACGAGGGCCGACGGGGCCGCCTGGCCGTAACGACCCTCGGCCGCCCCCGTCCAGACCCGCGTGGCCAAGGTGTCGACCCCGGCCGGCCGCAGCAACAACGTCGCCGGCAGTTCCTTCATCGAGGTCAGGAATACCAGAAGTCCACCGGCGAAGAGGCTGCGGCGAAGGAGCGGGATGGTGATGCCTCGGATGACCCGCAGGCGGCCGTCGCCGAGGCTACGGGCCGCCTCCTCCACCGCTGGGTCGAGGGCGGCCAATCCGGTGCGGGTGGCGCCGAGGGCCTCGGGGAAGAACCGGATCACGTAGGCCACGACGATCAATCCTGCCGTCTGGTACAGACCGGGGAGATACCGGGCGGCGAAGAAGACGAGAGCCAGCGCGACCACCAGTCCGGGGAGGGCGTAGCCGGCAACCGAGACCGTCTCCACCGAACTCGTAAAACGTGACCGGAAGCGCACGGCCAACGTGGCGACCGGCACCGCCAGCGCGACCGCGACGAGAGCCGCCGCTCCCGCCAGCGCCACCGATGTCACGCCCGCCCGAATTACGACCGAGGACGCTTCCCCCCTCGAGGTCGCGGTGAAGGTGCGGTACAGCAGGGTCGCCACTGGGATGCCGGCCCCGGCCAATCCGACGATCGCAACCGCCACCCCCGCCGGCCACCGCTTCGCTCCGAGGGCTTTGCGGGCCGCAGGACGGGTACCGGCGGTGACCCGTCGGGCCGTGGTCCGGCCCCGGAGCCCGCGCTCGATGGCGATGGCCGCGATGGTCAGTACGACGAGCACGAGTCCGAGCAGGGCGGCCGGCGCGCGGTCGAACGACGTGCGGTACTCACCGAAGATGGCCAACGTGATGGTCTCGTACCGGAGGATGGTCACGGCGCCGAAGTCGGACAGCACATAGAGGAAGACGAGCAGACCGCCGCCGGCCACCGCCGGTCGCAACAAGGGAAGGGTGATGCGCCGGCCGACCCCGCGCCCGCGATCACCAAGCGATCGAGCGGCTTCCTCCAGCGATGGGTCGGCGGCGGCCAGCGCCGCCCGTACCAGCAACAACACGTACGGATAGGTCGAAAGCGTCAGCGCCGCGGCCGCTCCCCAGAAACCCACGATCCCCGGCACTTCGAACACCAGCGCCCGGGGACCGAACGCATCCTTGAGCGCCAGCGCAGCCACGTACGTCGGCACGACGAGGGGCACTGCGGCCAATGCCCCGAGCACTCGCCGGAGGGGAAGGTCGGTGCGCTCGAGCAGCCAGGCGATGGAGATCCCGATGAGGCTGGCGGCCACTGTCACCGTCGTCGCCAGCAACAACGTGGACAACACCGCGTCGCGGACCCGCTCGCCGACCAACAGTCCGATGGCGTCCTCGGCTTCGGCGGCGCGCAGGACGAGGTGGCCGAGGGGCAGCACCATCGCACCCGCGACGACGAGACCCGCGACGATGAGCCCCGCCGGCGGACGTCTCGTCAGGTGAGACCGACCTCCTGCAACAGGTCGAGACTGGCCTCGAGGTCCTTGCCCAGCTCGCTGAGGGGGACGTCGATCACCTTGAGCGAGTCGAGGGCCGGGAGTTCGGGGAGCGGTTCGACCCCCGCACGCAGCGGATACTCGGACGTCTCCTCCCGGAAGAACTCCTGCGCCTCCTCGCCCAGCAGGAAGGCGACGAGCTTGCGGGCGTTGGCCGACTGGTCGGTTCCCTTTAGGACGCCGAGACCGGCGACGTTCACGAACGTTCCCTCGCCGTCCGCGCCCTGCCCGGGATAGAAGTTCGCCACGGGTGAGCCCGGACGCTGCTTGAACTCGTTGTAGAGGTAGTAGTGGTTCACCAGGCCGAGGTCGATCTCCCCGTCGGCCACCGCTTCGAGGGTCACGACGTTGTTGTCGTAGGTCTTCAGCCCGTTCGCTTTCAGCGCCTCGAGAAAGGTCTTCGTCTTGTCGCGGCCCTCTTGCTCGATGAGGGCAGACACGAAGGCCACGAACGAAGCGTTCGTCGGAGGCGCGCCAACCCGGTCCTTCCACTTCGGCTCGACGAGTTCGAACACGGACTGGGGGAGGTCGGCCTCGGGCACGGCCTCGGTGTTGTAGGCGAAGACGCGAGCCCGGCCGGTGACGCCCACCCACCGTCCCTTCGGGTCGCGGAAGCGCTCGGGCACGAGATCGAGCGACGACTTCTCGATACTTGCGAGCCGGCCCCGCATCGCCAGCGCGGCCAGGGCGCCGGCGTCCTGGCTGAAGAACACATCGGCCTCGGTCGCCTTTCCCTCCTCGAGGAGGGTGGCCGCCAATTCGGCTGTCTCGCCGTACTTGACCTTGATGTCGATACCCGTCTCCTTGGCGAAGCGCTCGAGGATGGGCTTGACCAGGTTCTCGTTGCGACCCGAGTAGACGATCAGCTGACCGCCGTCGCCGCCCCCGCTCTTGCACGCTCCCAGACCGCTCGCGAGGAGGAGCGGAACGAGTACCACGAGAGCTTTCTTCCACATGCCAACACTTTGTCGTTAGGTGAGCCTAACTACCAAATCCGGCGTAGCTTGCCTCCGTGCCGCAACCGCTCGTCGTCACCATCTCGGCCTCCTACGGCGCCGGAGGCAGCGTCGTCGCCCCGGCCGTTGCCGAACGACTGGGTGTCACCTTCGCCGACCGGGTGATTCCCGTGGCCGTGGCCGAGGCCATGTCGGTGCCGGTCGACGATGCGCTGGCGCGAGACGAGCAGTCTCCCAGCCTGTTGCAGCGGATCCTCGCGGCCATGGCGACCTCAGGCATGGAAGAAGTCGGAGTCGCCCCGCTGCCCGAGAGTCGCAACCCGGTCCACGCCCACGAGGCCGAGACCCGCAGGGCCATTCGTGAACTGGCGGCCTCCGGAGCCGTCATCCTCGGCCGGGCGGGAGCGTTCGTCCTGGCCAAGCATCCAGGTGCCCTCCACGTCCGACTCGACGGTCCCGAGGAGGCGCGCATCGCCCGGGCCACCCAGACCCGCAACGTCGACCAGGCGACGGCCAGAAAGCGCCTCGAGACCAGTGATCGGGCCCGTACCGCCTATGTACGTCACTTCCATCGGGCCGATCCGGGCGACCCCAAGCACTACCACCTGGTGATCCTGTCGACGGCGTTCTCCGTCGACCAGTGCACCGACCTCATCGTGGCTGCAGCCCATGCTCGCGCCGAGGGGTTTGGGTAGGTTCCGGGCATGGACGCCACCAAGCCCGACGTGACCATCCCGAGCGGGGAGCCGCCGGCCGATCTGCAAAGCGAAGACCTCGAGGTCGGCGCCGGCGCCGAGGCCACCGACGGAAAGAAGGTCGACGTGCACTACGTCGGCGTTTCCTGGTCGACCGGGCGCCAGTTCGACGCGTCGTGGGATCGCGGTGAGCCCTTCGACTTCCGCCTCGGCGCCGGCCAGGTCATTCCCGGATGGGACCAGGGCGTGAGCGGAATGAAGGTCGGCGGACGCCGGCGCCTCACCATTCCCCCGGCCATGGCCTACGGGAAGGCCGGGGCCGGCGGCGTCATCGGTCCCGACGAGACCCTCGTCTTCGTCGTCGACCTCCTCGCCGTCAGCTGACCTCGGCGGCGCGAAGCAGACCGACGGCTCGATCGTCGTCGACCTCACGCACCTCGACACATCGCAAGCCGACGGTCGCGATCTCGGGGGCCAGTGCGTCGAGCTGTCGCCGGCCGGCGGTCTGCAACAGCACCACGCCGTCAGGCGCCAGGTGTCGTTGGGCGACCTCGACGCATCGCCGGAGGAGTTCGAGACCGTCATCTCCGCCGTCGATGGCCAAGAGCGGATCGTCGGGCCAGGCTCCGACCTCCGATGAGGGCAGGTAGGGAGGGTCGGCCAGCACGGCGGCGAACCGTTCGTCCACGCGGAGAGCGGAGGAAAGGTCACCGCAACGAACCTCGACCCGTTCGTCCAGTCCATTGCGTTCGGCGTTCCCCCGAGCCAGGTCACAGGCATGGGGGTCGACGTCGACCTGCACGAGCGCCCGACCCGAGAGCGACGCCGCGGCTTGCCCGATGTGGCCCGCACCACTGCACAATTCGGCGATGGGCCCCGCCGGCAGCGACCCTTGGATCTCCGCCACCCACTGCGCCTGGAGGAGGGTCCACGTCCTCGGTCGCAGCACCCGATCGTCGATGAGGACGGACAAGGGTCCGAAGGCGATCAGTGTCATTTCGTCATCTTTTCGAGTCAATGGGAGATTCGGACGGAAAAACGGGTAAGGGTTGGCCATGGCTCTACCCCTTGGTGCGTTCGACACACTGCGCGCCACCACCCCCCTCTTCGATGCCCTCGACCGTGCCCTCGCGGCCGGCGACGCCGATGCCCTCGTCGACCTCTCCACGGCCGAGGCCGGCGGTCGGCGCGACCTGGCCCTGGCTCTGCTCACCATCCACGATCTGCACCTCGCTCCGGTGTTCGATCTCGGCGACCGGGCGCGCTTCCAACACCATCCGGCGATCGCTTCCCTGAAGCAGCGCCTCGAAGCGACATTCCTGGCCCGTCTCGCCGACGGTTCGCGTCCGGCGGCAGGACCGGCCATCGACGAGATGCGAAAGCTCGCAGCCCGGGATCTCACGCCAGCTCTCTACGACTGGCTGGCCGAAACGGCATCGGCGGAGGACGTGAGCACCTATCTGTCGTTGGAGGGCGGGCCGGACGGCGGATTCGACGATCTCGTCGCCCTCTGCCAGGTCGGCATCGTCGGAGAAGCCAAGATCGAACTCGCCACCAACTACTGGGACGAGATGGGTCGCGGCTCGGCCGCCGACGTGCACACCGAATTGCATCGTCGGATGGCCCAGGCGCTCGGACTCCGGGACATCGAGCGCACGGCGCAACCGACCGAGGCCCTCGAGCGTTCGCTCCTCGGAACCACGTTGGCCACCAACCGAGCATTGCAGCCGGAGTTGATCGGGGCGCTCGGTCTGCTCGAGCTGCAAGCCGGGCCTCGCTGCCGACGCGTCGTGCAAGGGCTGAAGCGCCTCGGAGCCGGAAGCGACGCCCTCGCCTTCTACGAAGAGCACGCCGTGGCCGATCCCCGCCATGGCAAGGACTGGCTCGACCACGTCGTCGGTCCGATCGCGTCCGACTTCCCAGGCTGGGGAGCACGCATCGTGCAAGGTGCGCGCTGGCGCTCCACCGTGAACGCCCGGTTCTTTGCGGTGGCTCCGGCCTGGCTCGGCCTCGACCCGACGGTCGTTCAGCATGGCGGGATGAACGACGAACCCGACCGCACAGCCAGAATCCAGCAGACCGCCTGAAGCTCTGAGCGAGCGTTTGGCGAACTCGGTTCTCCGGGAATGGCCATCATGTGCAGGTGACCTCATGACGCACCGACCCTCCACACTCCCGCTCGACTTCGAACTTGCAGCTTCGGTCGAGAGTCTTGCGGAGGCCCGGCGGCGTCTCGGAACCTGGCTTCTCGACCAAGGCATCGACGGCGGGACGAATTCCGACCTGGTGTCCGTAGCGACCGAGTTCTTCTTGCACGTGGTCGTCAAGGCCGGCGGCGTCGGACACGCTCGCGTCGTGGCCGAGCGGGCGACCGGAGGTGTCCGAATGTCGGTGACGGCCGTGACATCGAACGCTCGAGCCGTCCGCCGTATCGACCTCCCCAATGATCCGCTGGAAACCGGATCAATCGGTCGGCGGCTGGTCGACGAATGCTGCGACGAGCTGGTGATCTCCGAGGCGGACGGCTCGATCTGCGTCCGCTGCTGGCGCGCCGTGCAGTCGGCCTGACCGACCGCCTGCCTACCGGGTTAGGCGGCGGAG
>JBKJLU010000054.1:0-11686 GCA_046596815.1 Acidimicrobiales bacterium
TCGTCGAAGACGACGAACGCGAACGGGCCAGCATCATCGAACTCATCCGCGGCGGCGACGGCGAGCTGGTGATCGTCGGTGTCGGTACGAGCGACGAGGCCATCGAAGCCCTCGAGGGGGAAAGCTTCGACTGCATGGTGCTCGATCTCAAGCTCCCCAAGACGAGCGGGTTCAGCCTGCTCGAGCACGTGAAGAGCGACGATCGCTGGACCGAGATGCCGGTGATCGTCTACACCGGCAAGGAGCTGACCAGGAGGGAGGAGACGAGGCTCAAGAAGTATGCAGAAACCATCATCGTCAAGGACGTCCGCTCACCCGAGCGACTCCTCGACGAGACCGCCCTGTTCCTCCACCGTGTCGAAGCGCGCATGCCGGCCGAGAAGCGGCGGATGATCGAGCAACTGCACAGCGCCGATGCGGTGTTCCAGGAGAAGAAGATCCTCATCGTCGACGACGACGTGCGCAACGTGTTCGCCCTGACGAGTGCCTTCGAGGGCCGCGGCATGGAAGTGCTCTTCGCCGAGAACGGCCGAGAGGGCATCGAAATGTTGGCCCAGCACCCCGATACGGACCTCGTGCTGATGGACATCATGATGCCCGAGATGGACGGGTATGAAGCCATGCGGGCCGTCCGGCTGCAAGAGGAGTTCAGGCGTCTGCCGATCATTGCGCTCACGGCCAAAGCCATGAAGGGCGACCGCGAACAGAGCATTGCGGCCGGCGCGTCCGACTACATCACCAAGCCTGTCGACATCGACCAGCTCCTTTCCCTGATGCGGGTCTGGCTCTACAAATGAGCGCCCTGGAGGGCGACGCCGTCGACGCCGAACGCGAGACGGTCGAGATCGACCTGCTGTTGGAGGCCGTCTACCGCTTCTACGGGTTCGACTTCCGCCAATACGCACGAGCATCGCTTCGGCGCCGGCTCTACCGACGGGTCGCCCTCGAGGGCCTCACCTCGTTGACCGGACTCCTCGAGCGACTGCTCCACGACGCTGCTTGCATGGAGCGGCTGCTCCTCGATCTGTCCATCAACGTCACCGCGATGTTCCGCGACCCGACGTTCTTTCACGCGTTCAGGACCAACGTGGTTCCGCTCCTGCGCACCCATCCGTTCATTCGCATCTGGAGCGCCGGTTGCTCAACCGGGGAGGAGACGTACTCCCTCGCCATCCTGTTGATGGAGGAGGGCCTCTACGACCGCACCCGCATCTACGCCACCGACATCAACGAAGCGGTGCTCCAGCAGGCTCGCCAAGCGGTGTTCCCCCTCGAGAAGATGCGGGAGTACACCGAGAACTACGTCGCCGGCGGAGGTACGCACGCCTTCAGCGAGTACTACACCGCGGGATATGAAGGGGCGCAGTTCGATAGGCGGCTGAGCGACAACATCGTCTTCGCCCGCCACAACCTGGCAACCGATCGCAGCTTCAATGAGTTCCAGGTGATCGTCTGTCGAAACGTGATGATCTACTTCGACACGCAATTGCAGAACCGGGTCCATGGTCTGTTCCACGAGAGCCTGCAGCGTTTCGGCGTGCTCGCGCTCGGGCCGAAGGAAAGTTTGGCGTTCACGCCCCATGTCGATGCCTACGACGTGCTCGACCAGCGCGAGAAGCTGTACCGGAAGGTCCGATGAGCGACAGCGCGGACGGGTCTCTCGCGGTTGTGGCCATCGGGTGCTCGTGGGGCGGCCTCGATGCGGTCGAAGCCATCCTGGGACACCTGCCGAGCGACCTGCAGGCCACCGTGATCGTCGTGCAACACCGCGTCCACGCGCCCTCCGATCTGGCGTCACTTCTGGGCGGGCACACGCCATGGGCGGTCTGCGAGGCGGAGGACAAGGAGAAACTCGGTCGGCAGCGGGTGTACCTGGCGCCGCCGGGGTATCACCTACTCGTGGACGGTGGCTGCTTCGCGCTCTCCACCGAGGGACCGGTGCAGCACAGCCGACCGTCGATCGACGTGTTCTTCGAGTCGGCGGCCGAGGCGTTCGGGACCAAGGTCATCGGCGTGATTCTGACGGGCGCCAACGATGACGGCGCCGCTGGATTGGCCGACATCGCCCGCCGAGGTGGCGCCGCCGTCGTGCAGAACCCGGCCACGGCGTTGAAGCCGGCGATGCCGGCGGCGGCACTGCGCGCCGTGCCCGGGGCCGAGGTCGTCGAACTCGATGACATCGCGGCCGTGGTCTGTCGACTGGTCGACGAACGCGTCGGCGACCCGCGTGAGTCCAGTCGATGACCGTCCCGACGAGTGCGCCGGTACTGGTTGTCGACGATCGCCCCGACAACCTGCTGGCCGTCGAGGCCGTGCTCGAGCCCTTGGCCCTGCGCGTGATCCGAGCCAATTCGGGCCACGAAGCGCTTCGTCACCTCCTCACCGAGGACGTCGCCGTCATCCTGCTCGACGTGCAGATGCCCGAGCTCGACGGGTACGAGACGGCGCGGTTGATCAAAGGCAGAGCGAAGACGCAGAACATCCCGATCATCTTCTTGACGGCGCGCGACCGTGCCATCGAGCACGAACTGGCGGCATACGGGACGGGGGGCGTCGACTACCTCGCCAAGCCCTTCCAGCCCGAGGTGTTGCGCACAAAGGTGAAGGTCTTCGTCGACTTGTACCGCCAGTCGAGGACGATCGACGAGCAGCGAGTGCAACTCGAGCGTCGCCTCGAAGAGCGCGACCGGGCCGAGACGTCACTCCGGATCCAGGCGACAGAACTCGAGCGCTCGAACGCCGAGCTCGAACGGTTCGCTTTCGTCGCCAGCCACGATCTCCGGGAGCCGCTCCAGGTCGTCGCCGGATTCCTCGATCTGCTCCGAGCGCATCAGGTCGACCAGGGCCTCGGGCGTGACCTGATCGAGCAGGCCATGACGAGCATCGACGGCATGACCCGCCTCGTCGACGATCTCCTTGCCTACTCCCGGGCCAGTTCGGGCCAACGCCGCACCCAACCCATCGAACTCGACTCCGTCTTCGCCGACGTGCGCGCCGAGCTGGCGTCGCGCATCGAGTCCGAGGACATGCGGGTCACGAACGACCCCCTTCCAAAGGTCATGGGAGACCGGTGGCAGCTGAGCCGGCTCCTCTGGCACCTGCTCGACAACGCCATCACCTTCCGACGTGCAGTGGAACCGACCGTCCACGTCGGGTTGAGTCGCCGCAACGACCACTGGGTGGTGAGCGTCCGCGACAACGGCATCGGCATCGACCCTGCAGACGCGACCCGTCTGTTCACGATTCTGGGACGCTCCCACCCCCAGGGCGAGGCGACGGGGGGCACGGGCGTCGGGCTGGCGCTGTGCCGGCGGGTCGTCGAGCGCCACGGGGGTGAGATCTGGATGGAGGGGTCGCCTGGTCGCGGCTGCACCGTGTCCTTCACCATTCCCGCCCTCGAAGACGATGCACCGGAGGACGGCACCGGCGGGTGAGCCACCGCCTCCTGGTCATCGATGACAACCCGGGCTATCGGACGCTCGTGCGCTACGCCCTCGCCGGCAGCGAGGTCGAGATCGTGGGCGAGGCTCCGAACGCGGCCGCAGGCATCGTCGAGGCGGCGCGGCTCGCCCCAGACCTGATCTTGCTCGACATCGTCATGGAGGGAGCGGACGGGTTGCAGGCGTTGCAACCCTTGCGAGAGAGCGCTCCCGGAGCAATCGTCGTCACGGTGTCGTCGTACGGGGAGCACGAGTTCTGGGGACGCTCGCCGGGACTGCAGAACGTCGCCTACCTCTCGAAAGGTCTTCCTCCGAGCCAGTTGGCGTCCGAGCTCCTGCGCATCCTGCATGCGTCTCGCGCAGCGGCGCGCGAAGTGCTCGAGCGTCTGAGCGAGCACTTCGATGCTGACCTCCGCAGTGCTGGCGGAGCGAGGCGGTTCGTCGCCGCCACCCTCAGAGGATGGGGCTGTTCCGACTTGGTCGACTCGGTCTCGCTGCTGGTGAGCGAGCTCGTCACCAATGCGGTCGTCCACGCGCACTCCGAGGTCGAACTGGTGGTCTACCTCCAGCGGGATCGCGTGCGCGTCGAGGTGATCGATGCCGCCGACGAAGCGGTCCATCGACGAGACGCTTCGGCGGAGGCCCAGTCCGGCCGGGGCATGGCCCTTATCGAAGCGCTGGCGACCTCATGGGGAATCGACACACTGCTCGCAGGGAAGAGCATCTGGTTCGAGGTTCCGAGAACTCCGACCGAGCCAGTGTGAGCTATCCAGGTGAGGAGCGGCGCACCGCCCTCGGTTCGGCGTACGTCGATCGACTCGTGGCCGAGCGGGATCGCCTGGCGGCGCTCCTCGCGCGTCTCCCCTCGATCCACGCCGAGATCGATGCCCGACGCGTGGTCGAGCGCTTGACCGAGGCGGCGCGCGAGGTGACGGGCGCACAGTTCGGCATCTACCAGAGCGCCAACGGCGATTCCGCGCTACACGTGCTGATCAACGACAACGACGTCGCCTTCGACGGCATTCCGACGCCTTCGTCGGCGCCGTTGCTAGCCGCAACCTTCCGGGGAGGCCCCCCGCTGCGAGTCGACGACACGACCCGCTGGGCCTTGAGCGATGCGGCGGCACGACCCTACGGAACCTTCGCCGATGGTCGGGTGGTGCGCAGTTACCTGGCGGCGCCGGTCGTGGCTCGGTCCGGCGCCGTGTTGGGTGCCCTGTTTCTCGGTCACCACCAACCGCGTGTCTTCGACGAGCGCGACGAGGCCCTGATCGAGGCGATGACTTCCCACCTTGCCGTGGCCCTCGAGAAATCCGATCTGTTGGCCGAGCGCGACCGGGTGGCGACGGGCCTGCAGGAGACGTTGTTGCCTCCACTGCTGCCGACTATCCCCCACGTCGATCGAGCCGCCCGATACCGACCGACGGGGTCGGGAAACCTGGTGGGCGGAGACTTCTTCGACGTCTTTCCGACCGGGAACAACGCGTGGGGCGTCGTCCTCGGCGACGTGAGCGGTGTCGGACCCGAAGCTGCGGCACTGACCGGCATCGCCAGGTACACCATCCGCGCCGTCGCTCGCGACGAAGGGCCGAGTGGGGTGCTGCGGGCGCTGAACGACGCGTTGAACAATCAACGCACCGGCGATCGCTTCTGCACGGCGGTCTACCTCCAGCTCGACCCGTCGGCCGGGGGGATCAAGGTCACCTTGGCCAACGGCGGACACCCGCCGGCGCTCCTGCTTCGCGACGACGGCCGCGTCGAATCCGTCGAGATCTCGTCCGGGATGTTGCTCGGTCTCTTCCCGGATGCAACGGTCGTCGACCAGCACCTCGAGTTGTCGCCTGGCGACGCCCTCGTGCTCTACACCGACGGGGTCATCGAGGCGAGAACGCCGGGAACGAACGACCAGTTCGGTCAGGAGCGGGTCGAAGAACTTCTCTCGGCGTCGGCTGGCCGTACGGCCGAGAGCATCGCCCGTCGCCTCGAACTCGCCGTCATCGACCACCAACGGGGGCAGACGCTCGACGACGTCGCCATCGTCGTTGTTCGCTCGTTGCCCGACGACGGCTCAGCGACTGGTTGACCGGAGCAGATCGCGGATCTCGGCCAAGAGCACGGCTTCATCCGAGGGAGGCGGAGCATCGTCGTCGGGGAGGTCGGTCGTCGCCCGCAGCTTCTGGGCCCGCGACGCCGCCTTCAGGACGAGGAACATCACGAGGGCCACGATCACGAAGGCGAGGAAAGCGTTGAGGAAGTTGCCGTAGGCGACCTCGCCATCACCCACGTTGAGCACGAGGGAAGAGAAGTCGGGCTGTCCCCCGACCGCCGCGATGAGCGGAGTGATGATGTCCTTCACCAACGAGGCGACCACCAGACCGAAGGCGCCACCGAGGATGACGGCGGCCGCGAGGTCGAGCAGGTTGCCCCGGAAGAGGAAGTTCTTGAATTCCTTGAACATGGAAGCCTCCAGGCTGATGGGTCGAGTACGACAACCCGTAATCAAGCAGAGAAGCGCAGCCGTCGGAGGGATGCGACGACATCCCCGGGGGGAACACCGTCCCGCTCGGACGCCGTCAGGAGATCGTCGACCTGTTCGAGGGAGGTGGTGAGGTCGGCAACCCGACGCTCGACTTCCTGACGGCGCAAGGCATTGGTGACGCTCAGCAGCAACTCGCTCCGACGGGCGGGCTTGACGAGATACCCGGAGGCCCCCAGTTCCATGGCCGCCTCGGACAATGCGGGGTCATCGATTCCGGTGATCATGACGACGCCGATTCCTTCTTCCATCCCGAGGATCTGACGAGCCAATCCCAAGCCGTCCTCTTCGCCGAGGAGCAGGTCACAGAGCACGAGGTCGAAGCCGCCGAGGCTGAGGGTGTCGAGGGCGGCGGCCGTGTTGCCGGCCTCGGCGCAGGCGAACCCGTCGGCCTCCAGCATGATCTGGAACAGGCGCCGAGTGGAAGGGTCGTCGTCGACGACCAGCACCTTGCCCACCCGCGCCGAGTCGTTCATCGGCACGGACATTACGGCGGCGGCACGACATTCGTCGGGAACATCTCCGCCAACAATCGGTTCACGATCGGCTGGACCTGAGCGGCCAACGCGGCGTTGGCGTAGCCGATCCACGACACCGGCGTGAGCGTGTCGAGGGGAACATCGAGCGGCGTGCCCCAAGGCGTCGTCACCACGCAGCCGGCTTCCGTCAGCAGCATCGCTGTGCAGCAGTCATAGGGGTGGCATGCCATTGCCGTAGGCGTACCAAGCTCAACGGCCGCCAGCGGCCGGAGGTCGCCGAGCATCCGGTCGTGGCCCGCCAGCAGCTCGTAGAACTGCCCGCCGGTGGCGAGGTACTGGTCGTCGAAGATGGCGACGTCGCTCCTTCGTCCGTGGTCGTACAACGCCGTCCAGAGGCGCTCTTCGAAGGCGGCCATCAACGTCTTCCCCGTCGGGAAGAACCGGGCGAAGCTGGCCCACCCGTGTTCGAGGTCAGTGGCCGTCGACGGACGAAGCTCGAGCGGCGATCGTGCGCCGGTGAAGACGTCGGTCCGCTCCGCTACAAGCCCGACTCGACCGCAGCCACGAACCCCGCTCACCTGATCCGATCCCCACTGCTTCACGACCGGTACCTCGGTCATGGCGGCGGCCACGACGTCGCCGAGCCGGGCGCCGGCGACCGAGTGGCGAGCAACCGCGGCGAGCACCCAGGCCGACCGCTTGTCGTACATGAGGCCGCGCGTTCCGTCGACGGGGTCAACGATGCATGTCCAGCGAAGGTGGCTCGGGTCGGTTCCCTCCGGGATGACGACCACTTGATCGAGCCCCTCGGTCACCAGCTCGACCGGCTCGTCGGTCGGCCATTCCGAAGCGAACCAGGCCAACAGCGCTCGATCCGAGATGTGATCGACCTGGTACATCGTGTCGGCGGCGGTCGCGCCGACGACGACGGCGAAGTCGAGCCGATCTTCGCCCGTCGAAACGGTTGCGCGGGCCTGCACGATCTCGTCGCGGATGTGGTCGCCGAGGCGGCACAGCAGGCGGCGAATGTCGTCGGGAACGAGCGCCGCCATCAGGGCCGAGCGAGGACTTCGCCGTGGACGAGGATGATGCAGCCGTCGTCGTGCACCGACCAGTCGCGCCATGCCGCCGCGAGGTCGTCCAGCTCGGCCGCCGAACTCAGCCCATAGGCGATGGCCTGTTCGGCGAAGGCCGAGGAGGTCACGCGGTCGGCCCACAATCCTCCCCACCACCGACGGGTGACGGCGTCGGCATAGGTCCACGTCGAGCTCGACACCTCGATGTCACGGAATCCGGCGGCCCGCACCCAGGCCAGGAGGTGGCGGCCGGCGTCGGCCTCCGCCCCGTTGTGGGTGGTGACGTCGTGGTAGAGCTCAGACCATCGGGTGAGCCGGGGATCGGTCGGGGCCCACGCGAAGGCGCCGTAGTCGCTGTCGCGTACCGCGAGGACGCCGTCGGGACGAAGAACGCGCCGAAGCTCGCAGAGGGCTCGCACCGGCTCGCGCAGGTGCTGCAACACCTGATGGGCGTGCACGACGTCGAACGACCCATCGTCGGCCTCGAGGGCGTAGATGTCGCCGACGGCAAAGCGCACGTTGTCGGTCGCCCGCTCGCTCGCGGTGGCCTGGGCTTGAGCGATCACATCGTCAGACGCGTCGATGCCGAGGACATCGCCGGGTGCCACCCGCGCCGCCAGGTCGACGGTGATCGTGCCCGGGCCACAGCCGACGTCGAGCAGCCGTTGCCCCGGCCGGAGCCGATCGAGCAGGTACGCGCACGAGTTCTCGGCCGTGCGCCACCGGTGGCTGCGGAGCACGGATTCGGAATGGCCGTGGGTGTAGGTCTCGCCGCTGCTCATCCGCCCATGATCGCTCTACCGGGACCCCACGCCCGTTCTGTGAAGATCTACCGGTCGATATGGCGCGCGAACCTTCACAGAACGGCAACGGCGGCATGCCGGCGCTCTCGCCGCTCGAGCGGCGCTCGGTCACCGCCCTGCTCGTCAGCGTGTTCGCCTCGGCCGCGGCGGCGCTGGCCCAGGCCACCGTGTTGGGCAAGCAGGTCTACGACCTCACGGGACGCGAGCTCGACCTCGGTCTTCTGGGTCTGGCGGAGTTCGCGCCGGCGGCGCTCTTGGTGCTGGTGACCGGATCGGTGGCCGACCGGTTCGACCGTCGGCGCGTCGCGGCCATTGCCACGGCGGGTGAGGCCGCGGTGGCCCTGGCCCTCGCCTGGTACGCAGGCACCGACCCGACGGCGGTCGGACCCATCTTCGCCTTGGCCTTCGCCTTCGGCGTCGCCCGGGCATTCGCCGCCCCCGCCGCCCGCTCCCTCCCGGCCGACACGGTCGCGGCGGTTCGCCTTCCCTGGCTCATCGCCCGGTTCTCGGGATCGTGGCAGGCCGCGCTGATCGTCGGGCCGGTGCTGGGTGGATTCCTGTACGCCGCCGACATCCGCCTGCCGTACCTCGCCGCCGCGGCGCTGCTCGCCGTGTCGGCGGTTGCCGTGTTGCTGATTCCCCGGTCCGGTATCCGAAGAATGGCCCCGGTGGAGCAGCCGAGGCCGAGCTTGCGAGAGGCCGTCGAGGGACTTCGGTTCATCCGCAACCGGCCCGTGCTGCTGGGGGCCATCTCTCTCGACCTGTTCGCCGTGCTCTTCGGTGGAGCGGTGGCGTTGTTGCCGGCGATCGCCACCGATCGTCTCGGCGTGGATGCCGTGGGGCTGGGTTGGTTGCGGGCCGCAGGCGGACTGGGCGCCGGGGCGGTGACGGCTTTGCTCGCCTTCCGTCCGCTGCGGCGACGAGTCGGAAAGACGTTGCTCACGGCGGTCGCCGCCTTCGGCCTGGCCACCATCGCCCTCGGATTGACCCGCAACTTCGCCGTCGCCTTCGTGGCGTTGGCCTTGCTCTCGGGGGCCGACTCGGTCAGCGTGTTCGTTCGCGCCACCCTCGTTCCCTTGGTGACGCCAGAGGACAAACGCGGACGCGTCCTCGCCGTTGAGAACGTGTTCATCGGTGCGTCGAACGAACTCGGCGCGTTCGAGTCAGGGGTTGTGGGACAGCTGCTCGGCCCCGCCGGTGCCGTCGTGCTCGGCGGCGTCGCCACCTTGGTCGTGGCCGCGGGCTGGTGCGTGTTCTTCCCCGAGCTCCGAGATGTCGATGCCTTTCCGTCGGGTGATGCGCGCGACGAGGTCGGGGCCGGGCCGTAACAACGAGCTCGACGTCTGGCCGGCTCGCGCCCGGGCCACGTCGAGATGATCTGTGTGCGTTCGGGTGCCGTCACCGCCCCGGAACGCACACAGATCGCCGGGGAACGGCGATACGCATCGAGCGGATCCACGAGCTCGACGCCATTGACTCCTTTCCCCCGAAACGGAGTCTCCGGATCTCGGCCACCGAGGTCGCACGCCTTCGCGCTCTCCTCCTCCTGCATGCCCATCTCGAAGCCGCGACCGGTGTCGTCCGCTAAGACGGTGGGGTGGACGGCCACCCGACTCCCGGCACTCGGCGCCAACTGGTCGTGGCCTTCCCCCTCGGCGCCGACGCCGTAGCCGTCCTCGCCGAGCGGTTGGGCGGCGACTTCGCCCTTCGTGATATTCGCGCTGAGGGACCAGCGGCGGACATCGTCCTCGCTCCCCCGTGCAGCCCGCAGGCCATCGGGCACCTCAAGGGCCAATACCCCGGCGCCGCCCTGGTGATCGTCGAACTCGATGACCTGCTCCGCAACGTACGTCTCGGTGGACCGGTCAGCCGAAGCCTCGATGCAGGCGCGGATGCGTATTACGTCGCACCTTCGACCGAAGCCCTCGGTGAGTTCCTCTCGGCGCTGCCCCTGGCGGGTCGCGAAGCCATCGTCGCCATGGACCAGCCGGTGGCTCTTCCTCCGGCACGCGCCAGCGATGCATCGTTGGTGCTCGAGCGGTTGCGGGAAGTGGCTACGCCGGAACCGGCGCGGGCACCCGATCGAGCACCGGACCCATGAGGTCGGCGAAGTTGTCGCAGTAGAAGGCCTGCTTGTCGCCGTCGCTGCATCCTTCGAGGCTGGCCTCGAAGCGCTTGATGGGGTTGCGGCCTCCCTCGACGTGCGGGTAGTCGGAGGAGAACAGGGGTACCTCGGGGCCGCATTGCTCGACGAGCCATCCGGCGGACTCGTGGGGGTACGGTGTCGCCCGCACCTGCCGCCGGACGTACTCGCTCGGCTTGAGGCTGGCGGACTGGAGTCGGTCCTCGTTGCGGCGGAAGGCTTCGGCGGCGGAATCCATCGAACGCATCCATCCCGGTACCCAACTGGCGCCGAGTTCGATGAGTCCGATCTTGAGCGCCGGGAACCGTTCGAGCACGCCGTCGATGATCATCGTGGCCAGCGTCTGCATCGGCGCGTAGGGGATGGCCATGTACGAGACCGACGTGAAGTTGGCGTCGCCGCCGTGGAAGTCGGGCACCGGGGGGAGGCCGTTCTTCCGGTAGACGGGGTCCATCAGTTTCTCGCCGCCCACATGGAAGACGATGGGGACGCCGGCTTCCGCTGCTTGGGCCCAGACCCGGTCGAGCCCCACGTGGGTCGGGGAGTGGTCGATCGGGGGATTGGACGAGATCATCAGTGCCGCCGCCCCCATTGCAATCGCCTCAGTTGTGGCCGTTGCCGCGCGATCGATGTCGGTGAACGGCACGAAGCAGACCGGGAGGAGACGCGGGTCGATGCTGCAGAAGTCGACCATGCCCCGGTTGTGGCCGGTGGCGAGGGCGTAGGCGAGTTCGACGTCGGTGCCGCGATCGAAGCGGGTCAGCGCGCCGAGGTAACTCGTCGTGAACACGAGTTGGCTGGCGAATCCGAGGAGGTCGAGCGCCTGCGGCCGGTCGTCGTTGCGCATGGCACCGAGGGCGACGTGGTTCTTGCGCAGCATGATCTCGTCGGCATCCTTGGCCCGGAACTCGGGGTCGTCCTGCTTGGCCAGCGCGGAATCGAGGAACGACGGCCGCTGGTCGGCCCGAAGGATCTCGCGCAGCTGGTCCCGGAAGACCGGGTCGGCGTAGTCCTCGGCGTAACCAGGCGGCTCGAAGATGTGCGAGTCGGCGTCGTGGACGATGCGACCTTCGACGTAGGGCATGAAAAAAACCTAGGTCAAATCCAGCAATCAGGCCCGCGGCAGGAGCATGGCCAGTTGCCGGAAGCGGGCGACGAGCCGGCCGGTGGCGTCCCAGAGTTCGCCGTCTTCGTCGAGAAGCCCACCGA
>JBKJLU010000007.1:0-11532 GCA_046596815.1 Acidimicrobiales bacterium
AACGACCAGTACCGGCGGGCCAACCTCCGTGCCTTCCGGCTCGTGGCGCTCTTCATGCCGGGCATCAAGCTCATCGGCAACATCACCATCGCCGTCACCCTGCTCTACGGCGGCTACCTGGCCTACAACGGCGACGTGACGGTCGGGGTGCTGGCGGCCTTCCTGCTCTACCTGCGTCAGTTCTTCGAGCCGATGACCGAGATCTCGCAGTTCTACAACACCTTCCAGTCGGCCTCCGCCGCGCTCGACAAGCTTGCCGGCGTGCTCCGCGAGGAGCCGGGCGTGCCTGAGCCCGAGCAGCCGCACCGGCTCTCCGAGACCCGTGGCGAGCTCGCCTTCGAGGGGGTGGGCTTCAGCTACACCGAGGCGCGCCCGGTCATCCCCGAGCTCGACCTCGTCATCCCGGCCGGGCAGACGATCGCCCTGGTCGGCACCACCGGCGCCGGCAAGACGACGCTGGCCAAGCTCTCGACCCGCTTCTACGACCCGATCGCCGGCACAGTTCGCCTCGACGGGGTCGACCTGCGCGAGCTCACCTCCGACGACCTGCGCGAGCGGGTCGTGATGGTCACCCAGGAGAACTACCTCTTCTCCGGCACCATCGCCGACAACATCCGCTTCGGGCGACCCGACGCCTCCCTCGACGACGTGACGAGCGCGGCCAGGGCGCTGGGCGCCCACGACTTCATCATGGCGCTGCCCGACGGCTACGAGACCGACGTCGCCAACCGGGGCGGGCGGCTGAGCGCCGGACAGCGTCAGCTGGTCGCCTTCGCGCGGGCCTTCCTCGCCGACCCCGCCGTCCTGATCCTCGACGAGGCGACGTCCTCGCTCGACGTCCCCTCCGAGCGGCTCGTGCAGCAGGCGCTGCGCACCGTTCTCGCCGGCCGGACGGCGGTCATCATCGCCCACCGCCTCTCGACGGTGGAGATCGCCGACCGGGTGCTCGTGATCGACGACGGCATCGTGGTCGAGGACGGATCACCGGCCGAACTCGTGGCCACCACGTCGAGCCGCTACGGCGCCCTTCATCAGGCTTGGGCCGACTCGCTCGTCTGACCCGGCGCGGTTGTGCTTGTGTAGCGGCATGCCGGACACCGACCAGACTCCGATCGAGGACTGGGCCACCGATTTCGACCACACCCATCCCGATTACGCGGCCAGGGCGCCCGAGATCTGGGACGAGCTTCGGGAGACCTGCCCGGTAGCTCACACCGAGCGCTTCGGGGGTACCTGGTTGCCGGTCCGGCATGCCGACGTGGCGGCGATCGCCCACGACAGCGAGCACTTCTCCTCCGAGGGCGTGATCGTCAACTTCTGGAAGCCAGAGGGTCTCGCTCCCATCGGGTACGCCCCGCCCATCACCTCCGATCCGCCGTTCCATGCCACCGCCCGCCGCCTCCTCCTGCCGGCGTTCTCGCCCAAGGAGATGGCGCAGTGGGAGCCGTCAGCCCGGGAGAGCTGTCGGGAGTTGCTCGACGAGATCCTCGCCCCCGGCGTCGACGTCGTCGATGCGGCCGAGCAGTACGCACAGCACATCCCCGTCCGGGTCATCGCTGACATGTTGGGCGTGCCCCGCGAGGACGGCGACAAGTTCCGCCGGTTCATCCACAACATCATCGAAGCCCCCGACACCACGGCCATCGATGCCGTCGACTTCGTCTACGAAGACACCCTCGACTACTACCTGACCGAGGTCATCGAAGATCATCGGGCCCACCCTCGCAACGATCTCATCGGGTTCATGCTCGAAGCCGAGATGGACGGCGAGAAGCTCTCGACCGAACACATCCGCGGCACCATCGCCCTCCTCCTGATCGCCGGCATCGACACGACCTGGTCGGCCATCGGTGCCAGCCTCTGGCACCTCGCCCAGGTGCCAGCCGATCGGGAGCGGCTGGTGAACGACCCCGACGTCTTGCCCTACGCGGTCGAAGAGTTCCTTCGCTTCTATGCGCCGGTGACGATGGCCCGCATCGTCGCCGAAGAGGTCGAGATCGGCGACACCAAGCTCGGCCTTCGTGACTGGGTGCTGTTGCCCTTCCCCGCCGCCAACCGCGACCCCGAGGCCTTCGAGCATGCCGACCAGTTCGTCATCGACCGTGAGCGCAATCGCCACGTCGCCTTCGGACTCGGCATCCATCGTTGCCTCGGCTCGAACCTCGCCCGCATGGAGTTGCGGGTCGGTGTCGAGGAGTGGATGAGGCGCATCCCCGACTTCGAACTTGCCGATCCCGACGCCGTGCGGTGGTCGGGCGGACAGGTTCGTGGACCTCGCGTGCTCCCCGTGCGCGTTCTTGCAACCAAGGAGGCGTGATGCGCATCGTGTTCGAGAAGGACAAGTGTCAGGGCCACGGGCGTTGTTACGCCCTGGCCGAGGAGCTGTTCGAGGCCGACGACGAGGGCTACTCCGTCCTCCTCGTCGACGGCGAGGTTCCGGCCGAGCTCGAGCACAAGGCCGAGTTGGCCGTCGAGAACTGCCCGGAGTTCGCGATCTCTTTGGAGAAGTAGTCAGGCGCAGGCGGCGGCCAGCCGGGCCAGGTCCTGGTTCCGGAG
Source organism: Acidimicrobiales bacterium (assembly GCA_046596815.1). Classification (GTDB taxonomy): domain Bacteria; phylum Actinomycetota; class Acidimicrobiia; order Acidimicrobiales; family CADCTF01; genus DATLED01. The sequence goes on from JBKJLU010000007.1 coordinate 2,557, forward strand.
GGCCTCGTGGACGCCGTTGGCATCCATGCCGTTGGTGAGAAAGCAGAACGACAAGCCGGTCTCGGGGTCGGCCCAGGCGATCTGTCCACCGGCGCCGTCGTGTCCGAAGGCGTGCGGCGACGTGCCCGGTCCGAAGTGCATCATCCAGTGGGCCAGGTCGTGGTCGCCTCGCACGACGAGGCCGCGTGAGCGGTTCGCCGGCATGCCCCACTTCGGCACGTCGGCGAAGGTGTTTCGGATGACGGACGTGGCGTCGTGGAGGACCGCGGGGTCCCAGAGGCCGAGACGGTCGTCGAGGAGCGCCTGGTAGTAGAGGGCGACATCGGCGGCGGTGGAGACGGCGCCGCCGGCGGGAACGCCGACGGCCCGTGCGGCCGGGGCGTTCATCGTGAGCGCGAAGTCGGGTGGCACGGTCGGCGGACCGCCGTAGAAGACCCCGGCGGCGGCGCACTCCTCGGGCGTAGCCGTGACGCCGACCACGAACACCTCCGCGATGTCGTGCTGCTCGTCCTCGGGCATCCCGAGACGAAGCGAGGTGAGGCCGAGCGGATCACACACTCGCTCGGCCACCAGCGTCCGATGGTCCTTCCCGGTCACCTCGAGCGCCAGTTCGGCCAGAACCCACCAGGCCGACAGCGCGTGGTATTCGAAACGGCTTCCCGGTTCCCAGTTGAGCCGCCACCGACCGAAGGCCTCGCGCCGGCCCTCACTCGTCCACCAGCGGGAAGGACCGAGCGGTGCGGAGGGGATGCCGGCGGTATGCAGCAGAAGTTGCTCGACCGTGATGCCCTCTTTGCCGTTGGTCGCGAACTCGGGTAGGTAGGACGCAACCGTCCGGTCGACGTCGAGCAGCCCCTCGCCGATCAGCTGCCAGATCACGCCGGCGAACACACCCTTGGTGCACGACCAGATCAGGAAGCGGGTGTTGTTCGTGGCCTCGCCGAAGGTCTCGAACCCGAGGAGCTCACCATCGCGGGCGACGGCCAGCTGGCACGCCGGCAGCCGCTCGTCGACCTCGCGCTGGGCGCGGTCGTAGAGGCGGTCGAGCGCGGTGTCCATGCCGATCGACCCTACGCCCCGTTCGGTGAGCGGTCGTGGCGACCACTTCCGCTCACCGAAGCCGATCTGGCGACCACTTCCGCTCACCAAACGCGGTCGGGGTCGCGGTCGGGGATGGGGTCGGGGACGGGGACGGCCGGGATCCAGATGGCGGAGCCGTCGTGACCGCAGGTGACGGCGCTGGCGTCGGGGTCGACGGCGACCAGGGCGGCGGCGGCGGCGTCGAGACCGTCGTGGCCCCAGACGGTGAGGGTTGGTTCGTCGACGCCGGCGGCGCGTAAGAGTGCGGCCCGCTCGGCCACCCCCTCGGCCTTCGACTTGGCGGCGACCCGAAGGCCGTTGTTGAGCACCCGGAACACGGCATGGGGGAAGGTCTCCACCGCGTCGACGCCGGCGTCGGCCAACGTGGCGAAGAGCGTGAGGCCGACCGAGATCCAGGGCGCGATGTCCGGCGCGCCGACGGGCGGGGACACCCACGGCACCCAGACCCCGACCTGGCGCCCGAGGGCGATCTCTCCGCATCGCGCCGCTCGGAATTTCGGCGCCAGCGAGGCGTCCTCGCCGTGTGGCCGCGTCGAGAGATCGGACGGGGCGTCGATGGCCACCCTCCGAATGGGCCCTATCCGATCGGCCAGCAACGCGAGCCAGCCGACGACGCGCCATGCGTCGTCGGCTGGGAGCACGTCGGTGGCGACCACCCGTTGCCGCCCGTCGGGCCCCGGGGCCAGGGCCACAAGGTGGAGACGTGAAGCGCCGACGTCGATGCCGACGCCGGTCACCGGCTGCCTTCCGCTATCTCAGCGCCGTCCCCGACGTCGTCGCCACGCCGCGGAGATGGCGGGCGGCTGGTAGCCACCGTCGGCGGCGTTGAGGTTGGTGCCAGGAGGCACGAGCTCGTCGATGCGGTCGAGGACGGCATCGTCGAGGGTGACTTCGACCGCACCCAGTTGGCCCTCGAGTTGCTCCATGGTGCGAGGTCCGATGATCGCCGCGGACACCGCAGGATGGTTGATCACGAAGGCCAGGGCCAGGTGGATCAGGGGAACGCCGGCATCGGCTGCGACCTTGTCGAGTTCTTCGATGAGATCGAGCTTCTGCTGGTTGCCCGGCAACGAGAAGTCGAAGCGTTGGGGCGTGCGGGCGGCCCTTCCGCCCGTCGGCTGCTCCATGCCCTTGCGGTATTTGCCACTCAACCACCCACCGGCCAGGGGCGACCAGGGGATGACGCCCATCCCGTATTTCTGGCACGTGGGCAGCACGTCCTTCTCGATGCCCCGCACGAAGATCGAGTACGGCGGTTGCTCGCAGCGGAAGCGCTCGCGTCCCCACTTCTCCGCCGTCCACTGAGCCTCGACGATCTCGTGGGCCGGGAAGGTCGACGAGCCGAAGCACCGGATCTTGCCCTGATGCACGAGGTCGCTCAACGCGCTCAGCGTCTCGTCGATGTCGGTCGACGGATCAGGGCGGTGGACCTGGTAGAGGTCGATGTAGTCGGTCTGCAACCGGCGCAGGGAGTTCTCGACCTCCTGCACGATCCACCGGCGGGAGTTCCCCTGGTGGTTGGGGTCGCGGCCCATCCCGCCGTGGAACTTGGTGGCCAGCACGACGTCGTCGCGGCGCCCACCGACCAGCGCCTTGCCCACGATCTCCTCGGACTCGCCGGCCGAGTACACGTCGGCGGTGTCGATGAAGTTGATGCCGGCGTCGAGCGCCCGGTGGATGACGGCGACGCTGTCGTCGTGGTCGGCATTGCCCGCGCCGCCGAACATCATGGCTCCGAGGCAGAGCGGACTGACCTTGATTCCGGTGGCCCCGAGGGTGCGCATCTTCATGCGCCCTGTCTAGATCGTTCTGTGAACATCCATCCACCGCTGGGGTGGGGAGACCTTCAAAGAACGAAGTGCAGGACGCCGTTCTCTTCGTGGACCTCGGCCCGGCCGGCGAGGCGGAGATGCTCGAGATGGGCGTAGGTCTCGCTCTCGGCCATCGAACCCCACCGGGCCTTGCGGAACAGATGGTGCGAGAACTCCTCGACGCTCCCTCGGCGATTCGGTAGTTCCTCGGCCACGGATTCGAGCTTGGCCAGACGCTCGAGGTGGTGCTCCTTGATGGCCTGCGTGCGGCCGGCGATGTCGGCGAACGGATGACCGTGGGCGGGAAGGACCTGCTGCACGTTTTCCAACGCGCCGACGCGATCGAGGGAGTCGAAGAAGAGGCCGAGCGGATCGCGTCCGGAGTTCATGCCGGAGATGTGCGGCGTGATCGTCGGGAGCACGTGGTCGCCGGAGAGCACGGTGCCGCTCTCCGGATCGTGGAGGCACAGATGGTCGAGGGTGTGGCCAGGCGTGTGGACGGCGAACCACTCCCGCCGGGCCAACTTGACGACGTCGCCGTGCTTGAGGCGAACCGTGGGCGTGGGTGGCGACATCCGCCGTTGGATGGCGCCGCGGCCGACCTTCGACGACATGAGGCGGTACTGGAGGCGGCGCTTCATCGGCGGCTTGAAGTTCGACTTCGTGCCCCAAGGCGTCGTGCCCCCGCCCCATGGCATGGCGTTCGCCGAAGGGTCACGCGGCGGCGGGAGGTCGTCGGGATGCACGTCGTGGATCACGGCGTCCTCCGCGGCGTCGTCGTGACTGTGGGGTGCCCACCACGACCGAAAGGCCGAGTGGGTGATGACGTCGGCGGCGCCGGACTCTTCCACGAGCTTGCCCACGCCACCGAAGTGATCGGGATGGGAGTGGGTGATGATCACCGAGTGGACGTCGGCGACCTTGAAGCCGCCGGCGGTGAGTCGGTCCTGGATGGCCTTCCACGATGCCGGCCCGGGGAGGCCGGGGTCGACGATGGCCAGCCCCCGCTCGTCTTCGAGGGCGTACATGTTCACGTGTCCGAGGCCCGGCATCGAGATCGGGAGTTGCATGCGCAGCACCCCGGGAGCGACCTCGAGAACCTCGGTTCCGGCGTCTTCCTGTTCTTGTTTCGGCACCCGCTTGCGATCGTCCCCCACCGCGGCGATGCTACTTGACCGACCGGTCAATTCCGCCGGTCCGAAGCGGGCCGCCTACGTGGCGAAGGAAGGAACAGACGTGCGCATCGGGACGGGCATCGGGTACGCCAACGGCATGAAGGAGGCGGCCGCTCGGGTTGCCGATCTGGAGCGGGCCGGCGTCGACATCGTGTGGGTGGCCGAGGCCTATGGCGTCGACGGCGTGTCGCTCATGGGCTACCTCGCGGCCATCACCGAAAGGGTGCAGATCGGCTCGGGCATCTTGCCCATCTACACCCGAACCCCGACGCTGTTGGCCATGACCGCGGCCGGCGTCGATCTGCTCTCCAACGGGCGCTGCATCCTCGGACTCGGGGCCTCAGGTCCCCAGGTGATCGAAGGCTTCCACGGCGTTCCCTACGATGCGCCGCTCGGCCGCACGCGCGAGATCATCGACATCTGCCGCAAGGTCTGGCGTCGCGAGATCGTCGAGCACGACGGACCCAAGTACCACCTGCCGTTGCCGGAGGGACAGGGCACGGGTCTGGGCAAGGCGCTGAAACTCATCACCCACCCGGTGCGCTCATCGATCCCCATCTTCGTGGCGTCGCTCGGTCCGAAGAACGTGGAGATGACGGCCGAGGTCGCCGACGGATGGATCCCGACGCTGTTCTGGCCAGAGCGGGCCCAGGACGTGTGGGGCGAGCCGCTGGCCAAGGGCACCGCCAACCGTGCGGCCGATCTGGGGCCGCTCGAAACGGTCGCCGGCGGGGCGCTCGCCATCGGCGAAGGCCTCGAGCATCTGCGCGATCGGGCCCGGCCAGGCATCGCCCTCTACGTCGGTGGCATGGGCGCGCGCGACAAGAACTTCTACAACCAGCTCTTCCGCCGCTACGGCTTCGAGCGCGAGGCCGAGGAGATCCAAGAGCTCTACCTCGCCGGCAAGAAGGAGGAGGCCGCGGCCGCCGTGCCCCAGGAGTTCCTGGACGCCACCTCGCTCATCGGTACCGAGGGGTTCGTGCGCGACCGCATCGCCGCGTACAAGGCGGCCGGCGTGACCATTCTCAACGCCACGCCGATGGGCCCCGATCCTGCGAAGACGCTGGCCCAGGTGAAGGAGTGGGCCGGGTAGCACCGATAGGTTGAGGCCGTGTCGAGCGGCCGCCTGAGCCTGGAGCTGCTCCGCTGGCTCGTCGCCTGGTGGCTGTTGTGGCGCATTCCTCAACCTTCGCAACGGCAGTCCGCTCCGGCGCCCGCAGGGTCGTATTCGATCGTCGTGCCGGCCCGCAACGAGGAGGAGAACCTGGCGCGGCTCCTGCCGTCGCTGGCCGGCGTGGCCGAACGCGCCCAGATCATCGTGGTCGACGACCACTCCACCGACGGTACCGCCGATGTGGCGAAGGGGTTCGGCGTCACCGTCGTCTCCCCTCCAGAGCTGCCAGAGGGCTGGACCGGGAAGGCGTGGGCGTGCGCCACGGGCGCATCGATCGCCACGGGGGACCGGATCGTCTTCCTCGATGCGGACGTGGTCGTCGAAGACGACGGCATCGATCGGGTGCTGGACGAGCACGCCCGCCTCGGCGGCCTCGTCTCCGTCCAGCCATGGCACCGCCCCGAACGGCCCTACGAGCAACTCAGTGCCTTCTTCAATCTGGTCGCGCCGATGTCGGTCGATGCCTTCACGCCCCTCGGCCGTCGACGCCGCCCGACGGGTGCGTTCGGGCCGTGCCTCGTGCTCGACCGCGAGCTCTACCATCGGTGCGGCGGGCACGGGGCACCAGAAGTGAGGGGGGCGGTGCTCGACGACGTCGGGATGGCCAGGGCCGTCCATCGCGCGGGCGCATCCGTGCACCTCTTCGGCGGCGCCGGCGCTCTGCGATTCCGGATGTACCCCCACGGCTTGGCCCAGCTGATCGAGGGCTGGACCAAGAACTTCGCCGGCGGCGCCGCCGGCACCCGGCCCCTCACGTTGCTCCTCGTCCTGGCGTGGATCTCCGGGCTGATCTCGGCGGCCTATGCCCTCGGGCCGACCGACCTTTCTCTCGCACCCGCCGCCGCCATCTACGCCGCTTACGTGGCCCAACTCACCCTCCTGTTTCGGCGGATCGGTCGCTTCGGCGTCCTGACCGCCGCCCTCTTCCCGATCCCGCTGGCCTTCTTCCTCGTCGTCTTCCTTCGGTCGATCCTCCTGACCTTCGTGCGTCGCGAGGTGCAGTGGCGGGGCCGGGCCATCTCGACGCGACCGCGCTGATGCCCTACGTCCTCCCGAAGCCCTATTCGATCCTCCTCGACGTGGCCGCCTGGATGCTCATCCACGTGGTGGTGGGCTACGTCGCGCATCGCCTGTCCATCTCCCACTTCGCCTCCGACAACGTCATCACCAGGGGTCGGCGATTCGAGCGCGACGGCGAGCTCTACCAACGGCTCCTGCGGGTCAAGCGGTGGAAGGCGTGGCTGCCCGAAGCGGGCACATTCTTCCGGGGGGGATTCGACAAGAAGCGATTGCCCATCGCCGCCGATGCCGGCCTCGAGCGCTACATCCAGGAGACCCGCAGGGCCGAGATCGTCCACTGGATCACGGCGGGTGCAGCGCCGTTCTTCTTCGTCTGGAACCCCATCCGGGCGGGTCTGGTGATGCTCGCCTACGCAGTGGTGGCGAACGGGCCGTGCATCATCGCCTTGCGCTACAACCGCTTGCGCCTCGAACGGATCGTCGGGCTTCGGCGGCGAGCGCGCGGTGCATCCGGTTCTTCCGGTTCCTGAGCCGCGCTGAGGAATTCGGAACTACCCTTTCGGGCAACGGCCTCCCGGCCGGCTCTGGCGGGCGACGCGATGGCGACTGAAGGCAAGGCGGTACTCGGGGCGAAGGTCCGAGTGCCACGAATCAAGGGGCTGGCCCGAGAGCGCCTCGCCGACCTGCTGCACGTCGCGTGGGACCACCGTCTCGGCCTCGTGGTCGCCCCTGCGGGTTCGGGGAAGACCACCTTGTTGGCCCAGTTCGCCGCCGCCAGCGGGGTCCCGGTCGCTTGGTACCGGGCCGAACCGGCCGACGCCTCGGCCGCCGCCGCCGTCGCCCACCTCGAGCGGGGCTTCGTCGGAGCCCTCGGGCTCGCCGGCGGATGGAGGGACATCGATGACGGCATCGAGGCCCTCGACGCCTGGCAGGGCGACCGAGCCCTCTTGGCCGTGGACGACCTCCATGCGCTGTGGGGAACCGAGGCCGAGGCGACGATCGAGCGCCTGTTGGCCCACCTCCCGCCCGGCATCGTCATGGTGGCCGCCACCCGGCGGGCCCCCGGCTTCAACCTCTCCAGATTGCGGGTCTCGGGCGATCTGTTCGAGATCGGGGCCGAAGAGCTGCGCTTCCGTTCGTGGGAGGTCGAGCGACTGTTCATCGACTTCTACGGAGAGCCGCTTCCGCCCGACGAGTTGGCCGAGCTCGAACGTCGCACCGAGGGGTGGGCGGCGGGACTGCAGCTCTTCCACCTGGCCACTCGGGGCAAGCCAGCGGGGGAGCGGCGGCGGGTGTTGCGCGAGTTGGGCATGCGGTCTCGCCTCGTCCGGGAGTATCTGGCTCGCAACGTGCTCGACGAGTTGCCCGTCCACGTCCGTGACTTCCTGTTGCAGACGTGTGTGTTGGGTCGACTGACTGCGGCGATGTGCGACGAGATTCGTAGCGGAACGAGCAGCGACACCCTGTTGGCCGAACTCGAGCAGCGGCAGATCTTCACGGCTCCTCTCGACGAGGAGGGCTCGTACCGGTACCACGAGGTGCTGCGGTCCTACCTCGAAGCGGCGCTCGTCGAAGCCGTCGGAGAGACCGAGGCCCGCCGCCGTTACCGACGCGCCGGCTCGCTTCTCGAGGCCCGCGGGCACCTTCCGGAAGCGTTGCGGGCGTACTGCCGCGCCGAGGATTGGACGGCGGCGCGCATCCTGCTCGGTGACCGCGGCGAGCAAGTCATCGATCGTCCCGGCGCGTGGCTGGCGTCGCTGCCTCCGACGATGCTCGATCAAGACCCGTGGCTGCTCCTCGCCTCGGCCCGTCGCGTTCTCGGCGAAGGTCGATGGGATCTCGCGCTCGACACGTACGCGCGCGCCGAGGCGGCGTCGGGTCCCGGCGAGCCTGGCCAGACCAGCCGACGGGAGCGCGTCGCCCTCGAGGGCTGGTTCGCGCCGGCGGTGTCCGCCCCTTCCGACTGGTCGGGCATCCTCCGCCTCGCGCTCACCGGCGACCCGGCGGGCGTCGCAACGCGTGAGCAAGCTCGACTCACGGGCGCTCCCGGCTCGCTGGCTCACGGGCTCTGCCTGCTGCTCGCCGGACGGGTGTCGGACGCCGTCGAAGCGCTCGATCGGGCTGCGCAGCACAGCGAGGCTTCGCCCGCGCTCGCCATCGGCGCCGGACTCGGCGCCGCCTTCGCCCGGGCACTGGTCGGTGAGGACGTGGAGGACGAGATCGTTCGCCTCACGGATGCATCCGAAGAGATCGGCCTCGGCTGGTTGGTCGGAGTCGGCCGCCTCGTCTCCTCCGTGCAACATCGTGACGATGACGACGGTGACGCCATGTCGTCGTCGCTGGCCAAGGACGGATCGTGGGGGTTGCCGCTGGCGCAGCTGTCCACCGGTCTTGGTCGCCTCCGGGCTGGCGTCGGCGCAGCCGAGTTGCTGACCGACGCGGCTGACGGGTTCGCCGCCGTCGGCGCTCCAGTGCTCGAAGCGTGGGCGATGGCGGCGCGCGCCATCGCCCCGGACGCGAGAGTGTCGAGGCGTCAAGGGCTCGACGAAGCCCGTCGCGCCTTGCGACAGGTCGGGGTCGGCGAATTCGCCGGGGTCCTGGCCTCGATGGTGGCGACCGAGCCGAGCGTGGTCGTGCCGGGGGCGACCCCTTCGTTCCGCGTCCAGTGCTTCGGTCCGCTCGAGGTCGTCGTCGA
>JBKJLU010000317.1:0-5523 GCA_046596815.1 Acidimicrobiales bacterium
GTCGAACAAGGCGTCGATCCCGAAGGCGTCGACGTCGCCGCGGAGCTCGTCATCGGCCGGAGCGAGCGTTGAGTCGGCGGCGTCGGCGGCTTCGAGGATCGACCGCAAGAGCCGGCCATCGCTCGAGGAATTGAGAAATAGGTCGGGTTGGCTCAGCACGGAACGCACGGCCCGTCCGATGGCGGCGGAATCCACGAGGGGCTCATACCAGGAGTACCGCGGCGAGTCGTCGTTGGCTGGCCAGCGGCGGCGGGCGACGGCCTTGTTGGTCTGATCGGCGACGCGTCGCTCGGCGCAGGTCTCGCGCAGCGCCTCGACGTCGGCCCGGTACCCCTCGTCCTGCAGGAGAACGAAGTTGTAAGGCAACAAGACGGAGTCGAAGTCGAACCGCTCGAGGCTGCGACGGTGCATCCGGGCGATCCGAAGCCCGTGCCCGGTGACGCCGATGAAGCGGACCAGGCCCTCGTCGCGGGCGCGGGCCAGGGCCTCGACAGCGCCGCCACGACCGTGGGCGACGTCCCACTCGTCGTCCTCCACGAGGTTGTGGAGCTGCATGAGGTCGACCTGATCGATCCCCAGCCGTTCGAGGGACCGCTCGAGGCTCGCCCGAGCGCCGTCGCCCGTCCGCTCGCCTGTCTTGGTGGCGACGAAGAACTCGGAGCGACGGCCGGCCAGCCACGGGGCGAGACGCAGCTCGGCGTCGCCGTAGGACGCGGCGACGTCGAGGTGGTTGACACCGTGATCGTCGAGGGCGGCGAGTAGCTCGTCGGCCCGTTCCTGGCGCATCCGTGACAGCGCGGCGGCTCCGAAGATGACCCGGCTCGATCGGTGGCCCGTACGCCCGAACTCGACCCGGTCGATCATCGTGACGACCCTATCCGCCACGAGTGGCCGAATCGCTCGGCACATGCCTCGAGCCAAGGCAGCTCCGGCACCTTCCACCATGTGGGCCGGGCGTCAGCTGCAGCTCGTCGAGCCACGCCGGCGCGTCGGTCGGCGGCTCCATCGAGGTCAACGAAACCATTCTCCACCGAGACTCTCCATACGAGGCCGCTCGGCCATCGCTCGGGCCGACGGCCGATTTCAGAGAACGAATTGATGTCTCACCCTTCTGGTTCCATGCGTGACATGGCGGACATCGACAGGGACCGGTTGGAAAACGTGATGGCGACGGCGGCCGCCGGGGTCGCCACAGCGGCGATCATCCTCTACCAGGAGTTCGGGTTGGCGATTGCCCGGTCGCTTCGTCGGCACCTCGTCGACTTCGGCGTCCGCGACATCGATGCCGATGACCTCCACGGCCTCACGATGGACGCGTGCTTCGTCCTCTACGACCACGCCAGTGGCTGGAGCCCCAACGGCGGTGCGCTTCCGTGGGTGTGGGCCGAGCGCCGCCTCCGGAATCTCGTCAGCGGCTACGTCGGCCAGTGGGCGGACGAGCTCGACGACGCCGTCCACGCAGTAGCGGCGGCGCCGCCGGACGTTCCCGACGCCGATGATCCCGACGAGTTCGAGCTCCTGCATCATCTGGCGGCGAAGCGGCACGACGTCGCCCGTTACGCCGACGCGCTGGCGACCTCGGCGACTTCGGAGCGCAACCAGCGGGTGCTGCTCGCCTACCGGCTCCAGTCGAGCCTCGGTGATCGCTCCCCCGCAGTGACGATTGGTCGGCGCTTCGACATGACGCCGGCGGCCGTCCGACAGGCGGTGAAGCGGACGGGCGATCGCTTGGCCGCCACGTGGAACCAACCGACGCCGTCCGAGCCCGTCGGACGGATAGCCGCATGAACGAGAGCCGCACTGCAACCATCGCTGCTGACGAAGACGAAGCAGGGGCCCGAGGACGACATCCGAGCGCCCTCTGGGTGCCAGATGTCGATGAGATCCGTCGCCGGATCGCACGCCGAACGTCTCCATCGAACGTCGGCGGCGGGGCCCGCTCGTCACACCGAGGGCGTACCTGAAAGATGATGAACCCGCACGACGTCGACACCCGAATCGCCGAGCTCTGGGAGGGCATCCCCGAAGCCACCGGCACCGCCCGCGCCGACCTCCTCATGGAGCTGGCCGACCACCTGATGGAGGCCGAGCGGCACAGCGAAGCGCTCCCGGTCCTCGAGACGGCCGAGGAGTTGTTCGTCGAAGCCGGCGTCGACTGGCTCGTGGGCAGGGCGGCCCACAACCGGGGCGTCGTCCTCGGGCGCCTCGGTCGTCCCGACGAGCAGCTCGAGGCCGAGTACGAGTCGATCAGCGCCTACGAACGCGGGCAACGCCAAGACCTGTCGGGCTGCAGCCGGATGGCCCTCGGCATCCACCTTCGCGCCGCCGGGCGCCTCAAGGAAGCGGCCGCGGCCTTTCGGGCGGCGGTCGAGGACTTCTCGGCCTCCGACGAGATGGAGCACCGGGGCCATGCGATGGTGGCCGTCCTCGAGGCCGAGATCGACCTCGGGCGCCTTGCCCCGGCCGAGCGCCTTCTGCAACCCACCCTCGCGGTGGTGGCCGCAACTGCTCCCGTTCCGGTCGTGGCGAGTGTCCACCTGCTCGCCGCCCAGGTCCTCGAGGCCCGCCGTGGTCCGGCGGCGGCGCTTCATGCACTCCGGAACGCCCGTGCTGTCTGGGACGCGCTCGGTGACGACGACTCCGTTGCGACCTGCGACATTCGCACTGCCGTCCTCACTATCGACACCGAAGGCCCCAAGGCGGCGGTGAAACTGCTCCGGGACCTGCGCCCCGAGCGTCAACTGGCCGGTGACGTGGCCGGCGTCGCCGCCTGCGATCGGGGGCTCGGCCTCGCCGCTCTGGCCCGCCACCGACCCCAACAGGCGCTCCGCTACCTCGACATCGCAGCGACGGTGTTCCAGGCGTGTGCGCTCTTCGCCGACGCCGCCGAATGCGAGTCCCTCGCCGGCTCGGCGCTGGCCCAGCTCGGCCGCACCTCCGAGGCGATCGATCAGCTCCGCCGGGTGGCGCCGACGCTCGCCACCCTCGACCGCCCGCTGGCGGAGATGGCGGCCCGGCTCACCCTCGCCGACCTCCTCGTCAGCGAAGGCGACCCCCGCCGGGCGGCGAAAGAGGCCAAGCGCGCCGCATCGATCGCCCGCCGGGCGCAACTGGCCGACGACCTCGCGCGGGCCAGAGCCCTCGCCGCCGGTGCATCACGACAGCCGGTCGGTGAACCAGAGCAGCGGCACGCTGCCGGTTGAGTCACCGATCGACGATGTCAATCCCTCTGCGTCAACCTCGGACGGTGCGGACGGGTTCGGACAGATCGCCGACGCCGGACTCGAATGGACCACGTGTTATCACCCGAGCACGACCTCGCAGCTTGACGCCTCCTTCGGGTCTACCGGTGCGCGGGTCGCGCGCACCCTGCTCACAACGGAGGGCGACCGTCAATGGTCGCCCGGGATCTGCGGTTTGTCCCTCTGGACGCGACCCGGCTTCGGGCCCACAGTCGGAAGTGGCGGACACACCGCCGCAGATGAGGAGGCGGGATGTACTTATTCACGCGTCAGACGAAACTGAGCCCCGGGCACGTCGGGGACGGCATGGAATGGGCCGTCTCCGTCACGGAGAAGGTGAACCAGGTGACGTCGCTCAACGTCGGGCTCTGGGCGAGGATGCTGTCGCCCGGTCTCGGCACCCTCTCGTGGGGCGCCGCCGTCGAGCACCTGAGCGATATCGAGGACGCGCAGACCAAGCTCTCCGCTGACCCGTTGTACCAGGACTTTGCGAACCGGGGCGCCACGATGACCGAAGGCGGGATCGACGACGAGGTTGCGCAGTTCATCACCGACGCTGCCGGCGGCGGCTCGAACCCGACGCACGTCGCCGTCGTCCGTTCGCAACTGGCCAACGGTTGCTTCCAGAGCGGCATCGGCGCCGGCCTCGAGATCGCCACAATGGCCACGGAACTGTCCGGAATCCAGACGTCGTTCCTTGTCTCCAGCACCGGGACCTATGGCGGCGTCGGCTGGATCAGCGGCACCGACTCACTCCGGGCGCTGGAGGACGGCGAGTCCGCCAGCAACGGCAATCCGGAGTTCTTGGCGCTCGTCGACCGCCTATCCGTCAACTTCATCCAAGGCGTCACGACGCAGTCGATCTGGCGTCGCATCGTCTGAGCCACTGCCGCGCCGACGGGCCGTGACATGACCTTCCGGACTACTCGCCGCCTGGTGACGCCTCGACGGCCGCGGCCAAGCGGGAGAGCGTCTCCTCCATGCCCTTGCGATTGTGGGCACCGCGGTCGTCGACGCCCGAGATCGACTTCGTGTACTCGATGATGTTTTCCGGACGGCCTTCGTCCCACGACTCGATCACCCGACACCCAGCGTCCGTCGGCTCGATGTCGTAGGCCCACTTCGAGAAGTGCAGGTCGCCGAACACCCCGTCGAAGGCGAAGCGCTGGCCGGGCACGCTGTCGGTGACGAGGGCCTGGGTCGTCCATTCGAACTCGCCGTTGCGGTTTTGTCCCGTGAACGTGGCGCCGACGGCGGGACCGGCGAAGCCATCGTCCCACGCGCACTTGTGGCACTCCGGCGACCACTCGCCCATGCGGGTGACATCGGAAATGGCGGCCCACACGACCTCGGGCGTCGCCTTGATCTCTCTCGAAACTTCAACGTGTTTGTCCACCCGCCGGATCGTAGGCTGCACGAACGATGTTCCGTTTCGAGGCCGAACTGTGGTTGTGGGAGGGAAACGCCGCGTGGCACTTCATCACCCTCCCGCCGGACGTCTCTCACGAGGTCAAGGAGCGCACCGAGGGCCCACGCCGCGGCTTCGGCTCCGTGCGCGTCCGGGTGACCTGCGGCTCGTCCACGTGGTCCACTTCGGTCTTCCCCGACAAACAGCGGGCCGCATACGTCCTCCCCGTGAAGAAGGAGGTCCGCCGCGCCGAGCAGCTTTCGGCCGGCGACGTCGCCGACTTCGAGTTCGACCTGCTCGACGCATGACGCGACGCACGGGTCGAAAGCACAACACACTGATTGACGGAATCGGGATCGACTCCGTGCTGGACGAGAACTCGCCATCGCGGTCGAGCATGGTTGTCGCATCGGCAGTCCCGGCTTCCTCGGCTTCATCACCACGACTGCGACGACGGTCGGCGTCGCTGTCCAGGCAGCGGTCGCCGCTGCCGGCGGGCAGCGCTACTTGCTCCACTCCTTCAACGCCCTCGAGTGGACCGCGCTGCGTTGGCTGGCCGAACTCTGCGGCTTGCCGGAAAGCGCAGCCGGCCTGGGCCGCGGCCGACCTCGATCAGCTGAACGCCGAGATACTTCAGCGACTCCGGAGTGACACGCCCTATGTCCCGAGCAGCACAGTCGTCGGCGGATCCTTCGGGCTGCGACCCTGTTTCATCAACCCGCCAACCACGATCGCAGAGGTGCACGGGCTCGTCGACGCCGTCCTCAGGATCGGTCGCCAGCTCCTTGGCTGCGGTTCAGGGCGCCGAGCTCGGCGGCTCTTCCGCGAGAGCGATGCGATACCCGGCGTCGTAGGAGTCGAGGTGCTGCAGGT
>JBKJLU010000408.1:0-3430 GCA_046596815.1 Acidimicrobiales bacterium
GAGGTCATCGCCTATCGCGCCGGCCCCGGCACCCACTTCGCCCGGGTTCGGAACTTCAACCCGAGCATCGGACGAAACCTGTACGAGATCACCCTCACCCGGGGGCTCCTCCCGACATTGCCGGAGTCGGGGACCATTGCCCTGGCGGTGCGCAACGCCGATCCACCCGATCTCGCCGGCGGCATCAGTATCGGCATTGCCCCCTCGCTCACCTTCGCCCGTCCCGTGGACGGGTCGTCGTTGGCTGCCGGCGTCCGGCTCGTGCACGGCCGTACCGGCGCCGTGACCGCCACGACGATGTCGGTGTCCGGCAACGGATCGACGGTCACGCTGGCCCCCTCGGCGGCCCTGGAACCCGGGACCGCCTACCACCTCGATGTCGACATCCGCGACAACACCGGGATACCGCTCCGGGGCACGGCTTCGCGCTTCCGCACGGCCGGCATCACGCCTCCTGTCGCCCTTCCGCCTCCGCCTCCGCCTCCGACCGGGGCCTCGGCCGCTCCTTCGCCCGCTCCGGCTCCCGCCCCCGCCCCGGCCCCGGCTCCCGCACCGACCCGGCGATCCGGGTACTGGATGGTCAGTAGGTCGGGTGCGGTCTACGGCTTCGGCGACGCCCGCCACTTCGGGAACGCCGAAGGACTTGGCCGATCAGAGGCCGTCGACCTCGAACCGACACCGACCATCGGTGGCTACTGGATCGCCACCAACACGGGTCACGTCTACGGGTTCGGAGACGCCAACCACTTCGGCGGCGTCAACGGCGCGCTCTCGTTCGGCGAATCGGTCACCAGCATCTCGGCCACACCCACCGGTCGCGGCTACTGGCTCTTCACCACCCGGGGCCGGGTCGTGGCCTTCGGCGATGCGCCGTTCCTGGGCGACGTCTCGGGTACGCCTCTGAACGGACCGGTCCTCGACTCCATCCCCACCCCATCCGGTCGGGGCTATTACATGGTCGCCTCCGACGGTGGCATCTTCACGTTCGGCGACGCCGCCTTCCACGGCTCGATGGGCGACACTCGCCTGAACGCACCGGTACAGTCGCTCGTTCCCGACAGCGATGGCCGCGGCTATTGGCTCGTCGCTTCCGATGGCGGCATCTTCTCCTTCGACGCCCCGTTCCGCGGGTCGATGGGCGACGTCCGGCTGAACGGGCCGATCACCGGCATGGTCCGCTTCGGCAACGGCTACCTCATGGTCGGCACCGACGGCGGCATCTTCACCTTCACCGACAAGGAGTTCTACGGCTCGCTTGGCGACAACCCACCGCCGTTCCCGATCGTCTCGGTCGCCGTCGCCGAGGGCTGATCGGTACCGAGGATCTCGGTCACATCGCCGATGAAACTCGGGAGGAAGGCCGCGACCGCCACAGCCAACGCGAGGCGCCCACCGATGATGACCCGGCGGTCGGACCAGACCTTGCGGAACCACGGTTGGGCGAGCAACGAGACGGCCAGCGCAACGACGGCGACCCCGAGAGCGAACCCCACGCCCATGACGAGGATCATCACCAGCGGGAGGTAGCAGACGAGGACCCGAGGACGCTTCGAAAGGAGCGGGAGCGACCGCCCCACCCGGCCGGCGATGGCGGCGAACGTCAGGAACGCCAGCAGCCCGAGACCGAGGAAGGTGACAACGCCCAGCCACGAGGGGCCGACGATGCCGAAATCCTCGTTGTCGGGTCGGAGGGGCTCGAGCCTCGTCGAGAACAGCACCGCGGCCCCGAAGGCGAGGGCCAGCGCGCCGAGACGTCCGGAGGGGAGCCATTTCCGGGTCGCCGCGAACAGCACGGCGATGAGCATCCCGCCGCCGAGGCCGACGAACACGACGAAGCCGATGGTGCCTCCGACGGTGATCGCGCCGACGACCTCCTCCGCTTCCGTCAGCTTTCCCTGGGCATCGTCTCCGGACGTGACCGCCAGCAGTCGCATGACGAGGCGGCCACCCGGGCCGACCACCAATAGGCCGGATCCGAGAGCTCCCCCGACGTGCACGACGATGAACCATGCGACCCGGCGCAACCGTTCCTTCCAGGCCACTTCGTCGTCGGGACCGTCGACCCAGGGCGGGATCAGCTGAAGGTGCCCCCAGCGCAGCGCCATGACGCCGCCGGCCAGCAGCAAGACGATGCAGACGACGACGACGGCGTTCATACCCCTACCGACGGATCACGGGCCCTACCGGGTGACACTGCGCTTCGAATGCGTTCTTCCTAGCGGCCACCGGGGCCCTATGCCTGCTGGCGCTCGATCATCTTGGTGAGGATGGCCTGGGCATCCTCGGCGATGGTGTGTTGGGCTCGGCGCAGGATGAACGACCCCAGGAGGATCGGCGGCGTGACGATGTAGAACGCCGCCACCAGCGAGCCCGTGATGTCGGAGATCAGGCCGATGAGGGGCGGGGCGAGCGCCGTCCCGCACACGGTGGACACCAACGCGAACGCCGACGCGCTGACGCCCCTCGACTCTGCGGGCACGACGTCCATCATCGATGCTCGCAAGGCGGGGAAGGCACTGGCGATGGCGAGGATGCCCACGAACTGCAAGGCAATTCGGAGCGGAACGACCGGAACCATGAGCGAGAGGAGGAACGTGATCGCGCAGACGACGATGGCGTTGGACACGAGGCGGATGCGCCCGATCGGTCCGTCGGCATGCAGCCGGTCGGCGAATTGACCGCCCCCGAGGGTGCCGATGATCCCCGCCAGCGCCAGGATGACCGCCGTCAGGACGGCCGCTTCCGCTGGCGACATTCCCGAGTACCGATCGTGGTAGATCGTGAGCCACGACCCGACGCCTGACACCGTGAAGAGCAGGATGCCGACGCCGATCAGCACGTAGCGCATGGTCCGAATGCCGAAGATCATCCGCATCTCGCTGACGAGACTCCTCACCGCTTCTCGGGAGAACTCGCCGATGCTCATTCCTGCGGTCGGTCCATCCGCGTGGGCCTCGACGAACGGGGCAGCCCCGACCTCGCTCGGAGCTCCGAGCTTCGCCGCCCCTTCGATGAGTCCACGCGGCGGCTCCTTCAGGCGGAAGCACAGGAACGCGATCGCCGAGCCGGGCATCCCGACGAGAGCGAAGGCCCAGCGCCAGCCGAGTACGGACCCGACCAGTCCACCGAGGCCCAGGCCGAGGCCACCGCCGAGGAACACCGACACCTGTTGCCAAGAGAACACGCGACCCCGCATGTGGGCGGGGTAATAGTCGCTCAGCAGCGATGTGGACGAGGGGTCGTCGATGGCCTGGCCGATGCCCAACGAAGCGCGCGATGCGAAGAGGGAACCGAAGTTGAAGGCGAGCGCGGAGAGCCCCGACAAGGCCGACCACGAGAGCATCGTCCACCCGATGATCGTCGTCCGCTTGTAACGGTCGGCCACCCACCCCGCGGGAATGGTGGCGATGGCGTTCACGAACACGAACGC
>JBKJLU010000058.1:0-7399 GCA_046596815.1 Acidimicrobiales bacterium
CGTGGGGAGCGCGGGTTTGCAATTGATGGCCGACCCCGAAGCCTACGAGATCGCAGTCATGGCGGCGGCCGATGGCTATGCGTCATCCGATGAACTGGCGACCCTCGAGGCCGATCCGCGTTCGTGGAAGAGCGCCCTCGACCGGCTCATCGACCAGACCGAGGACAGCCTCGACGTGGTGTGGGACCTGCGGGGCGAGGAGCGGGATCAGGTCGTCTCCGACTTCGAGGCCACCCTCGACCGACTCGAGGCGGCGTACGCGTATCTCACCCGTCCCGACGGACCCATCCCCGCGCCGATCCCACTGGCACCGCCGCCCCGCCCTGCCGCGCCGTCGCAGCCCCAGCAATCGCAGCAGTCGCAGCAGCCCCCCGTGCCGATGGAGCCCGAAGTCGTGCGCCTCCAGGCCTCGTGGGTCGCCGGCCTCGTCGTGGTCTGGGCCGGAGGACGGGGATGCGAGCCCGCGGACAACGACGACCTGTCCGACCGCCTCGAGGCCATCGGGGGTCCGCCCGTCGGCTGGAGCGTGCATCCGCCGGTGCCGTTGCCCGGCGGGGCCAAGGCGGCTGCGCTGTCGATCCCCGTGGCCGAGGCCCTCGGTTGGTTGGCCACCGTCGGCGGCAGCAAGGAGGCCAGTTCCGACGAGCTCGGTCCGAGCGTCACGTGGCTCGGTGCGGTCGCGGTCGCCGCCGTGCGGTTGGTGGCCCGCGGCGGGATCGTGCCGACGTTGCGCAGTACCAAGCGGCCCGACGGCCGTGCCCTTGATCTGGCGGTGCGCTGGTCGCCCGCCTTGGTCGACGACCGCCAGGTCGCCGAGTTGGCCGGGGCCATGCCGGGACCGGTTCTCGCACTCGCTCCGGCCGAACCCCGATCCGTGGTGCTCAGCATTCTCGGTGCGGTCGTGCAAGCCATCGTGGCCGAGGCGGCTGGTCGCGTCGAGCTACCGGCTCCGCCGCCCACGACCCACACGACGACGGCGGTCGCCGAGGCCTTTCTCACCCGCCTCGACGGCTCGTCGTTCACGGCGCCGCTGGCCGCCGGCGCCGAGGTGGCCACCCGGCTCGATCGGTGGTCGAAACCGGTCGCCGGCATCATCCGCACCCGACTCGTCGTGCAACTCGACCCACCGGACAAGGGCAACGCCTGGTTTCTGTCCGTGCTCGGACCAGGAGCCGAGGGCAACCTCCTTCCCGTCGAACTTGCCATCGCCGACAGCCGGGCCACCCGTCCGCTGGCCAACGATCTGCTTCGCCTCGAGCGCATCCTTCCGGCGTTGCTGCGTCCGGGCGGCTTGCGCCGTGGCCAGGTGTATCTGAGCCAGGACGAGGCGTGGGAGCTCATGACCACGACGGGTCCCTCGCTCGAGGCCGCCGGCTTCGAAGTGCGCGTGCCGCGGTTGTCGCGACGCAAACCGACTCCCGGCCTCAAGTTGTTCACGACGCCGACCGGCGACTCGGTCGTCGGAGCCCACCAACTGAGCAACGTTCGGTGGTCGGTGGTCTTCGACGATGTCGAACTCACGGCGGCCGACATCACCCGTCTCGCCACCGAGGCCCGTCCCCTCGTGCAGTCGCACGGACGGTGGGTCGAACTCGACCGCGCCGATCTCAAGGAAGCGGCGGCGGCGCTGGCCGAGCGGGCCACCAAGACCCAGATGTCGGGGGCCGAGATCCTCCGCCATGCCGTCGGTCTCGAGGGTGCTGGGCTGCCGGCGGCACTGTCGGTGGAGGGCGCGGGATGGGCGACCGACCTGTTGCAGCGCTCCCAAGCCGTGGCCACCGAGCCCGTCACCAAGCCCGAGGGCTTCGTCGGCGAACTTCGCAGCTACCAAGCCGAGGCGTTGGCGTGGCTCGGCTTTCTCGACGCCGTCGAACTCGGTGGCTGCCTTGCGCTGGACATGGGTCTCGGCAAGACGCCGACCGTGCTGGCCCACCTGGCCCGCACCGCCGGCAAGGGTCCGGCCCTCGTCATCGCGCCGCCAGCGGTGGTCGGCAACTGGGCGGCCGAGGCCGCTCGCTTCACGCCCGGCCTGCGGGTCGTCGTCCACCATGGCGCCTCGCGCTCGTCTCCCGAACAGCTGGCCAAGGCCGTCGAGCGCGCCGATGTCGTCATCAGCACCTACGGCACCGCCGTGCGCGACGTCGAGACGCTCGCCGGGATCCCGTGGGATCGAGTGGTGCTCGACGAAGCCCAGGCGGTGAAGAATCCCGGCAACGAGACGGCCCAGCAACTGCGCCGCATCCCTGCCCGCATCCGGGTCGCTCTCACCGGCACGCCCATCGAGAACGGGCTCAGCGACCTTTGGGCCATCCTCGACTTCACCAACCCCGGCCTCGTCGGATCCCGCCCCGCCTTCATCTCGCAGTTGTCGGGCGAGGGGGAGGCGGCGCTGAGGGCGCTCAACGGGATCCTCGTGTTCCGTCGCACCAAGAGCGAGCCCATCGTGGCCGCCGAGCTGCCTGACCGCATCGACGAACTCGACCACTGCACCATGACGCCCGAACAAATCGGCCTCTACCAGGCGGTGCTCGACACCCTGGTGGCCGACTCGACGGCGGCGGCGTCCGGAGGCGAGCGCAAGCAGGGGGCCATCCTTGCCGCCATCACCGCCCTCAAGCAGATCTGCAACCACCCCGCCGCCTACCAGGACGACGGGCGACCTCTCGCCGGTCGGTCGGGAAAGTTGACGCGCCTCGAGGAGATCGTCGAGTCGGTGTTCGCGGCGGGCGAGCGCATCCTCGTGTTCACTCACTTCGCCGAGTGGGGCAAGCGCCTCGCCGACCATCTCACCGAGACGTCCGGCGTTCCCATCGCCTGCTATCACGGCGGATTGGCTCGCGGCCCCCGCGACAAGCTCGTCGCCGACTTCCAGGCGAAGGAGGGTCCGGGGGCATTGATCCTCTCCCTCAAGGCGGGCGGCACCGGGCTCAACCTCACCGCCGCCAGCCACGTCGTGCTCTACGACCGCTGGTGGAACCCCGCCGTCGAAGACCAGGCCAGAGACCGCGCCTGGCGGATCGGTCAGACGCGCACGGTCGTCTCCCACCGCCTCGTCTGTCCCGGCACGGTCGACGAGCGGGTCGAGGAGGTCGTCGCCGGCAAACGCCACGTGGCCGAACTCGTGTTGCCCAAGTCGAGCTCGCTGTCCGATCTCGACGCCTCCCAGTTGCGCATCGCCCTCGGCCTGCGCCCCGAGACGCTGCTCACGGAAGAAGACACGTGAACGTCAATCCTCAGCCGCGCCGCAAACCGCCCCAGGCCCGCCGGCGTCGCCCGAACAAGGCCAAGGGCGACCTGTGGCGCTCGGTCCCCCCGCTTCCCGATCCGGCGCCCATCGAGCCCGCGCGCGATCCCACCGTCATGCTCCGTTCGCTTGGCGACCCGCCCCTCCAAGGGCAGAACGCCGTGGCGCAGCACTATCTCGGTGCCGTGGTCGAGCGCGCCGCCGGACTGGCGACGGCGCTCGCCGCCGCCGCCGGCCTCCTGGCCCTCCCCACCGAAGACTGACGGGGGCGGTTAGAAGCTGAAGCTGAAGTTGACGTCCGCCGAGGGGTGGCGGAGCTTCGACATCGCCTTGGTCTCGATCTGGCGGATGCGCTCCCGGGTGAGGGAGAAGTGGGCGCCGACATCCTCGAGGGTGCGGGGCTCACCGCCGTCGAGGCCATAGCGAAGGCGAAGGATCGTGCGCTCGCGATCCTCGAGCGGGGCCAGGATCTTCTCGACCTCGCCCACGAGAGCGGCCTCGAGCATGGCTTCCTCGGGGGAGACGGCCGAGGCGTCGCCGACGGTGTCGCCGAGTTCGCCGTCGGAGTCCTCACGCAGGGGCGTCGAAAGCGACACCGGCTCGGAGAGGTGCGAAAGGAGCGTGCGAACCTTCTCGAAGGGCTCGTCCATGGCTTGGGCGATCTCGGCCGTGGTCGGGCCGCGGCCCAGCTGATCTTCGAGTTCGGCCCGGGTGCGCTGCAGCTGCTTGACCATGTCGCCTGCGTGTACTGGAAGGCGGATGGTGCGGCCGGTGTTGGCGATACCCCGGGTGATGGCCTGGCGGATCCACCACGTGGCGTAGGTGGAGAACTTGAAGCCCTTGCGGTGGTCGAACTTCTCGACCGCGTGCATCAGGCCGAGGTTGCCCTCTTGGACGAGGTCGAGGAGGGGCACGCCCGACGCCTGGTATTTCTTGGCAATCGAGACGACGAGGCGCAGGTTGGCCTCGACGAAGCGCAGTTCCGCGGCTTCGCCTTCGAGTACGAGCTTGCGCAGTTGCCGCTTGCGAGCCGGCGTGGGGCTGGTCTTGGACAACTCCTCGGCCGCATCGAGGCCGACGAGGCGCGCCTCTGCGAGGGTTGCTTCGTCATCCTTCGACAGCAGCGTGTGCTGGCCGATGTCACTGAGATAGAGCCGGACAAGGTCTTCTTCCGGGGCTGCTTGGACGCGATTCGCCACGATACGGATCCTCCGAAGTGCCCACTGAGCGAAGTGGGAAGGGCCATGGTACGCCCTTCTGGCGCCTACGGCATCTTTGTTGCTGCTACCCCGGGTCCGGACAGGACAAAACCACCCGATTGCGGCCTGCGGACTTGGCCTGGTAGAGGGCGGAGTCGGCCGCCTCGAGGACATCGCGACCCGTGGACGGGCGACCGGGATCGTAGCCAGCGATGCCGACGCTGAGGGTGATGATGCCCGTCGGGCTCGAGGGATGGGGCAGCGCCAGATCGGCGATGCTGCGGCGGAGCCGTTCGAGGCCGATCAGGGCTCCGTCGGGATGTTCTTCGGGGAGCACGATGAGGAACTCCTCCCCGCCGTAGCGGTAGACGCTGTCGCTTTGGCGGGCAGCAAGCGTGAACGTCGACCCGATGGTGCGGAGCGCCTCGTCGCCGGCCAGGTGTCCCTGGTTGTCGTTGTACGCCTTGAAATGGTCGACGTCGCACATGGCGAGGGCGTACCAGCGGCCGTGGCGAGCGCTGGCGGCATGCAGTGTGGCGAGATCGGCATCCAGCGATTGGCGGTTTCGGAGCCCGGTCAGCGGATCGACGGATGCCAGCCGGGTCAATTCCTCGCGGTAGCTGGCGAGCTCGGCGTGAAGCGAAGTCACCCGCAATGCGGCGATGAGGCGGGTCTCGAGGTCGAACAGGTCGACGGGCTTGGTCAAGTAGTCGTCGGCGCCCGCCTCCATTCCTTCCAGGATGTGATCACGGTTGCTTCGGGTCGTGGCCAGCATGACGTAGGTGTAGCCCGACTGTCGGTACGAGCGGACCCGCCTGGTCAGCTCGAGGCCGTCGAGACCCGGCATCATCCAGTCGGTGATGAGCACGTCGGGGAGCCACTGCTGATAGCGGTCCCAGGCCTCGGCTCCGTCGCCTGCCGCCTGACACTCGTGACCCAACGTCGTGGCCGCCTCCGTCAACAACATCCGGGTCACGAGGTCGTCGTCGGCGATGAGCACCTTCAGCGGGATCGACCGGCCTCGGCATGAAGCGCCTCGAGGGCTCGTGCGAGCTCGCTGTCGACCTGCGCGACGAGAGGATCCGCATCGCCCTCAGGCGCGGATGTCTCAGCGGTCATGACCTCGAGGTCGGCGCACGCCGAGGCCAGCATCGGAGCGCCGATGTTGGCGGCCGACCCGTGCAGGCGGTGGGCGAGCCGGTGAAGCGCGGTTGCGTCGCCCTCGTGGCCGGCGGTCCGGATGGCCTCCATCGTCTTCCTGGCTTCCTCCTCGAACACCTCCACCAGGCGGCCGAGGAGCGAGTCGCCCTTCGAGTCGAGGTTGCGGATCATGTCGATCCTCGACGTGTCGAGCACGGGTGAAGAAGTCATTCCTCGAAGACGGGCCGGCCCCGCAACGATCGTTTGAGCTCGCTGAAGTTCGGGTTCGACCCGAGGGCGACGACCGCATCCCAGAGTTCGACCGCCTCAGGCCCTTTGGGCGCTCGGTTGATGACCGGTCCGAAGAAGCTCGGCCCGTGGGGCGGGCCGAAAGTCAGGACGGGGGTGCCGATGTTGCCGCCGCACCGCTCGAGCGCGAGCGCCGTCTCCTCCCGAATGATCTCGTCGTAGGTCACGTCGGTGGCGACACTGGCGAGCGCCGCCGGGTGTCCGAGTTGCTGGAGGATCGAGGTCATGCCGGCCGGATCATCGAACTCGAGGTGACGCTTTTGCAGATGCAGGGCCCGTCCCACTGCGGTATAGAAGTCCAGCACTTGATCGGGGCCGAGATCCGTGCGGATGGCCGCCGCGACCCGAAGCATCTCGAGGCCGCGAGTGTGGCCGCGGTCGTAGTTGGGAGGGAACTCTTTGTCGTAGTCCCGCTTCTCGTTGACGATGCGCAATGCGATGAACCGCCAGTCGACCGAGAGGGGCCGTTCCTCCATGACGTTCACGACCCAGCGCGACGTGAGCCATGCCCACGGGCACACCGGATCCCAGAAGAAGTCGAGGTCAGCCACGGGCCATGCCTACCCCATCTTCGGGCCCAATTCGATGCTTCGTGGGCGGCGGCCGGCTGAACTCGACCGCCCTGTCGCCTGACTGAGCGTCGCCACTACCTTCGTCCGCATGGATGGATACGTATGAGCGATCTCGTCGATGGCCTCGTGGGCCGCCTCGAGTTGCAGGAGAAGGTGGCGCTGCTCGGGGGCACCGACTGGTGGCACACGGCCGCAATCGAGCGGCTCGGCATCCCGCCGCTGAAGATGAGCGACGGCCCGGCCGGGGTGCGGGGGGCCCACGTCAGCGGGGGACCGGCGTCGGCCAGCTTCCCCTGCGGGACCGCTCTCGGGGCCACGTGGGACGTCGAGCTCATGGGACGGGTAGGCACGGCCCTCGCGGCCGAGCTCCGCTCAAAGGGCGCGCAGCTCATCCTCGGTCCGACGGTCAACTTGCACCGCACGCCGCTGGCGGGTCGCAACTTCGAATGCTTCAGCGAGGACCCCTTCCTCACCGCCCGGCTGGCTGTCGCGTACATCGAGGCGGTGCAGGCCCAGGGCGTGGGGGCCACGGTGAAGCACTTCGTGGCCAACGACTCGGAGTTCGAGCGCATGTCGATCAGCTCGGAAGTGCCAGAGAGAGCGCTGCGCGAGCTGTACCTGTTGCCCTTCGAAGCCGCCGTCCGCGAAGCGGGCACGTGGGCGATCATGACGGGCTACAACAAGCTCGCGGGAACGTTCTGCAGCGAGAACGAGGAGCTGTTGGGGTCGATCCTGCGGGAGGAGTGGGCCTTCGACGGCATGGTCGTGTCCGACTGGTTCGGAACCCACTCGACCGAGGCGGCCACCCGGGCGGGTCTCGATCTGGAGATGCCAGGGCCACCGTTGCACCGGGGCGACGCTCTGGTGCGGGCCGTCGAGTCGGGAGCGCTGCCCGAGTCGGTGCTCGACGACCGTGTGCGTCGGGTGCTGCAACT